>DALYHR010000047.1:0-11094 GCA_031970775.1 Burkholderiaceae bacterium
AGGCCTAGGACACGACCCTTTCACGGTTGTAACAGGGGTTCGAATCCCCTAGGGGTCGCCAAGTTTGACGATACTTGGCGAGGTTTGCTGATCTTAGAAGTTGGCAAACTGCAATATCGTTACCGACGCGGAGTGGTAGTTCAGTCGGTTAGAATACCGGCCTGTCACGCCGGGGGTCGCGGGTTCGAGTCCCGTCCACTCCGCCATATCTGTCAGCAAAAAGCCACCCTACGGTGGCTTTTTGCTTTTCAGCGACTGATTAAACTGCCTTGGTCGGGAACTCGCAGAACTCCCTGATCGAGCAGGTCGAACATTTCGGCGTGCGGGACTGGCAAATATGCCGACCTTGAAGCAGCAGCCAGTGGTGAGCATGCTGAAGGAATCGATCCGGAATCACAGCAAGGAGTTGCCGCTCGACCTGATCCGGAGTCTTGCCACAAGCGAGACCTGTACGGTTGGCAACCCGAAATACATGGGTGTCCACCGCTAAAGTCGGTTGCCCGAAGGCAATATTGAGCACGACATTGGCGGTCTTTCTCCCAACACCGGGCAGTGCCTCCAAAGCGGCTCGGTCGGCTGGAACCTGACCAGCGTGGCGCTGAACCAGCAACTGTGCTGCCGCGATCACATGTCGGGCCTTGGCTCGGTAGAGCCCAAGCGTCCTGATCTGGCGCTCGACCCCATCGATTCCTAGGTCGAGCATTTTGTCTGGTGTGTTGGCTAGGGCAAAAAGCCCTGGGGTGACCTTGTTGACACCTACATCGGTCGATTGCGCAGAGAGGGTCACTGCGACCAACAGTTCGTAGGGGGTGCTGAACGCCAGTTCTGACCGTGGCTCCGGATTCTGGAATGCCAGTGTGCTCATCAGGGCGTCAATGGCTGTGGCATTCATTGGGTGCTGTCCTCGAGGTCATCGACATAAAACCAGCGTCCCTGCTCGAACACAAATCGACTGGTCACATGCATCCGCTGACCGCGTCCGCGATGACGAGAACGAGCGACGAATTCGACTTCGGCATGATGCGTGTCGATCGGACGATGGCAGCGAACCTCCAGACCCAGCCAGCGAAGGTCAGGGTCGTCCAGATCGAGTTCGGCTGGACGCGTGTCAGGATGCCAGGTCGACAGCAGATAGGCTGAATCCCTCAGGACAAACGCCGTGTAGCGTGAACGCATCAGCAAGTCGGCGCTTGGGGCGCCGAGATGCGTCTCGCCAGGGTACAGGAACCGTCCGCAACAGCTCTCTAGTGAGCGATTACTGCCACAAGGGCAAGTTAAGGGGTGGCGCATGTCTTTAGGGGAAGGTTGGCGGATAATCCGTTCCCCCGGATTATCCTGCCGCACATGCTGTTTCTGCTGTCGCCTGCCAAGGCGCTTGATTTCAAGAGTCCCGTTTCGATCCAATCGGAAGGAGTGCCCAGGTTCGTGCCGCAGGCCAAAGAGCTGGTCAGAATTCTTGCCCAACTCTCGCCCGTGGAATTGGCCCGATTGATGAATCTGTCGGATAAGTTGGCAGCGTTAAATGTTGCTCGCTTCCAAGCTTGGCAGGTCAACCCCAAAGTGGAAGAAATCCGTGCTGCTGTTTTGGCATTTGATGGTGATGTCTACGACGGACTCAATGCGAAAAGCCTAAAACAAGAGTCTATCGAATGGTTGCAGCGCCACCTGAGGATTCTGTCAGGGTTGTATGGGATCCTCCGCCCCCTCGATCCGATTCAGCCTTACCGACTGGAGATGGGCACACGCCTCAATAATCCAAAAGGAGTTGATTTGTATCAATATTGGGGCGATCGGATTTCTGGAGCCCTCCGAGCGGATATGACTGAACTAGGCGGGGAACAGTCTGTCATCAACTTGGCTTCAATCGAGTACTTCAAGTCGGCACAGGCTCTGCGAAAGAAAACCCGGGTCATCGATTGTATTTTTGAGGAGCGTCGTGGCTCTGGCTATTCGGTCGTGAGTTTTTACGCCAAAAAGGCACGCGGCATGATGATGCGGTTCGCTGCTGAGCATCAGGTCGAATCAGCTGAGGAACTCAAGGCCTTCGATAGCGCGGGTTATGCCTTCAGTGCCGGGGCGTCATTACCGGACCGCTGGGTGTTTCGTCGCGATACCGTCCTGGGCGACGTCATGGTGCGATAAAGAGGGTCGTCATGAATCAGAACGCGATGGTTGGGGTGCAACCGCCTACGCCCGAAGTGCTGGAATGGGCCCGAACTCAGGTCGAAATCGGAGTGCCCTGGTCCGGAATTCTGGAGTCAATGGAAAAGAGTGGCTGGTCTGGCCCCTCGGCGCTTGGCGTTCTTTTGAAGGTGCTGGATGTCCGGACTGAGTCTGCCATGCTCAGACCTGTGGCGAAAAATTCCCTGGATTCCCCGCAGACGAGCCTGGATGCTGCTCCGGACCCGGACCCCAATCGCCTTGGGTTGTCTGCAAAGCTTCGACTTCCAGACCGTGAAGTCGATGTGTTAGTCGAAATGCATCATCCACGCATCGTGGTATTTGGTTCGTTCCTGTCTGACCAGGAATGCGATGCACTTGTGGATATGGCTGAAAACCGTTTAAGTCGTTCTGAGACGGTGGATTCAGGTACTGGAGGAAGCGCGATTCATGGTGCAAGAACTAGCGATGGAATGTTTTTTCGGCGCGAAGAAAATGAACTGATTCAAGGGATCGAACAGCGCATATCAGTCATTTTGAACTGGCCCCTTGAGCGTGGAGAGGGTATTCAGGTGCTGCGATATCGAGTGGGTGCTGAATATCGTCCGCACTACGACTATTTCGATGAATCACAGCCAGGATCCCCCAGAATTCTTTCTCGGGGCGGGCAGCGGGTGGGGACTCTGGTGATGTATCTGAATACGCCAGAACTTGGTGGGAGCACGACGTTTCCGGATGTCGGCTTGTCGGTGTTGCCCGTCAAGGGACAGGCGGTCTTTTTCGGCTACCCGGAAGCTCATCCGGACTCGCTGACGCTGCATGGTGGTGCTGAGGTTCGACAGGGCATCAAGTGGGTCGCCACCAAGTGGCTGAGACAGTCGCGCTTTGATTGATCAAAGCGTCGGGTGACGCCCGGGTCGGGGGATTTCCGACTTGAGCGCCCTTTTCGTTGGCACAATGCCGCAGTGGGTGCGTGACTTCCAAGATGCACGCCCCAGGTTCTACCTCTGGAGTTTCCATCGTGAAAACAACATTCGTTGCTGCCCTGGTCCTGATGGGTGTCAGCATGGCGGCTACGGCACAGACTTCGACCGCACCGGTGCCTGCACAGACCACACCCTATCGGGCCCCGCAGCCGCTGCCTCCGGCGCCTGCTGCGTTGCCCTCTCCGACAGCACCCGCTCCGGCCCCTGTCTTCCTGCCTCCGCCTACCGAGCGCAAGCGCATGGGCGATTCTTCGGCGACAGCATCAGACCGAGGTGATTCTGCTCAGCAGCGTCCCGCCGCTCGCCGACCGATGGCCGACGAAGGCGTCTCGACCCCCAAGAAAAAGCATGCAAAAAAGCACAAGAAGTCGGCTGATGGGAAGAAGGCCAGCAAAAAGCCTCACGCTCACGGGCATGCTGGCAAGAAGGTCAGGAAGTCCCAGGCTTCGAGTGGCAGTACTGCCCCGGCTGCGCGACGCGAGGATGGCTCGCAGCCCTGACGGCTGTTTAGATTCTTCAAATCACCGATAAGGAGTGTGAGCATGTCCCGTCCATCCTTCCCCAGTTCCAGGATGTTTAGCAAGAGCCGCCTGGCCGTGCTTCCCATCGTGATGCCGGCACTGTTCCTGGTTGGTTGCGCCGACTTTCCCATGGGTGAAGGGGACGCGGCGGCGCAACAGTCGCAGGCCGCCTCCGGCAACGAGGGGTCTGTGGAGCGGACTCCTGTTGCGTTGGTCCAGGCACCTGCGCCTGCTCAGGATTTGGCGGTGCCGGAGACGGCGACTCCTGTGCTCCAGGCGGCCTCTCCAACTCCCGAGCCGGTCGTCCGTCAACCTGCTCCTGAACTGAGTCCATCGCGTTCTGCGGCGCTGCCGCCGCAACAACCCGCCCGTTCAGTGGAGGCTTCGCACCTGGATCCGAACAGCCAGATCTACAGCGAACGAAGCGTTTTCTTTGACTTCGATCGCTCTGTGGTCAAGGCGGACTATTTGGGCTTGGTCGAGCGTCATGGGCACTATCTGCAAGGCAGTGCTCAGGTCCGGGTCCGGGTCGAAGGGCATACGGATGAGCGGGGCAGTGCTGAATACAACTTGGCTCTGGGCCAGCGCCGAGCTCAGGCAGTGGTTTCGGTGTTGAAGTCCTACGGTGTTGCTGAGCGTCAGATTGACGTGGTCAGCTACGGCGAAGAAAAGCCCAAGGTCAAAGGTCATAACGAGGCGGCCTGGGCTCAGAACCGACGTGTCGATATCCAGTACCTGAAGTAAATTAATCTGTCATTCATTTCACCGACCACGCAGACCCGGGAGGGTCGGTAAAGGCGGGAATACCCTGACCCGAATATGACATTCGGGTCAGCTAATGGTCAGTGTTCGTTCCTAGACTGCGCCGGTTACAGCCGAGCTGTGAGTTATGTCATGGTTCGGGTCGTAATCAGTTCGCAAATCAATCATTAGGAGCGTGGCATGGCAGACGATGTGGTAGCCCGCATCAGGGTAAACCCCAAGTATCAGGAGCTGGTTTCCAAGCGCAGCAGTTTTGGCTGGATCCTGACGGTTCTGATGCTGGTGGTCTATTACGGGTTCATTTCCCTGATCGCCTTCAACAAGGCATTTCTCGCGCAACCTCTGGGCGCCGAGGGCGTGATGACGGTCGGCGTGCCGATCGGCTTTGGTGTGATCGTGTTCACGATTCTGATCACCGGGATCTACGTCCGTCGTGCCAACAACGAGTTCGACGCCATCAACGAACAGATCATCAAGGAGGCCACGAAGTGAGCCGTTCCCTCAAGACCCTGATGGCCATCGCCCTGGCTGGCATGGCCGGAATGGCCGTGGCTGCTGGCGCCGATCTGGGCCAGGCCGAGAAGCAGGCGACCAACTGGACTGCGATCATCATGTTCGCGGCCTTTGTGGTTGGTACGCTGTTCATCACCAAGTGGGCGGCTGCCAAGACCAAGTCGGCTGCTGACTTCTACACCGGCGGTGGCGGTATCACCGGCTTCCAGAACGGCCTGGCGATCGCGGGTGACTACATGTCGGCCGCTTCGTTCCTGGGTATTTCTGCCGCGGTGATGGCCAACGGCTACGACGGCCTGATCTACTCGATCGGCTTCCTGGTCGGCTGGCCCGTCATCACCTTCCTGATGGCTGAAAAGCTGCGCAACCTCGGCAAGTTCACTTTTGCTGACGTGGCCGGTTATCGCTTCCAACAGGGCCCGATCCGCGCCTTCGCTGCTGCCGGTACGCTGGTGGTGGTGGCCTTCTATCTGATCGCTCAGATGGTGGGTGCCGGTCAGCTGATCAAGCTGCTGTTCGGTATGGACTACATCTACGCCGTGATGATCGTCGGCTCGCTGATGATGGTCTACGTGCTGTTCGGCGGCATGACCGCGACGACCTGGGTGCAGATCATCAAGGCCTGCCTGCTGCTGGGCGGCGCTTCGTTCATGGCTTTCATGGTGATGGCGCAGTTCGGTTTCAGCCCGGAATCGATGTTCGCCGCTGCCGTCAAGGTCAAGGAAGCCGGTGCTGCCAAGGCGCTGCTGGCTGAAGCCCTGAAGACCAATCCGGCTGCTACGGCTGACACGGTGGCTGCTGCTGCGCACGCCAAGGGTCTGGCCATCATGGGCCCGGGTACCTTCGTGAAGGATCCGATCTCCGCCATCAGTTTCGGCATGGCGCTGATGTTCGGTACCGCAGGTCTGCCGCACATCCTGATGCGCTTCTTCACGGTGCCTAACGCCAAGGAAGCTCGTAAGTCGGTGTTCTGGGCGACCACCTGGATCGGCTACTTCTACATCCTGACCTTCATCATCGGTTTCGGCGCCATCACCCTGGTGTCGGTCAACCCTGAGTTCCTGGATGCGAAGGGCGCCCTGAAGGGCGGCGGCAACATGGCTGCTATCCACCTGGCAACGGCTGTGGGCGGCAACGTGTTCCTGGGCTTCATCTCGGCAGTGGCTTTCGCAACCATCCTGGCGGTGGTGGCTGGCCTGACCCTGTCGGGTGCATCGGCGGTGTCGCATGACATCTACGCCACGCTGATCAAGCACGGCAACGCCGACAGCGCTTCGGAGCTGAAGGTCTCGCGGATCACTACGATCTGCCTGGGCATCATCGCTGTGGTCCTGGGTATCGCCTTCGAGAAACAGAACATCGCCTTCATGGTGTCGCTGGCCTTCGCGATCGCCGCTTCGGCCAACTTCCCGGTGCTCTTCATGAGCGTGCTGTGGAAGGACTGCACCACCAAGGGTGCCGTGATCGGTGGCTTCCTGGGCCTGATCTCGTCGGTCGGTCTGACCGTCGTGTCGCCCTCGGTGTGGGAAGCGGTTCTGGGTAACCCGAAGGGTTCTGCCTGGTTCCCGTACACCTCGCCTGCGCTGTTCTCGATGACCATCGGTTTCGTGGGCATCTGGATCTTCTCGCTGATGGATCGTAGCGCTGCTGCTCAGCAGGAGCGTGCCGACTTCGCTGCACAGAAGGTTCGTTCGGAAACCGGTGTCGGTGCCGCTTCGGCTTCGGGTCACTGATCCTGCAGTGAACTAACGACCGTCATCTGACCGTCTGATTTCTGCCTTCGGGCAGAATCGCAAACCCGGGCTCTTCAGCCCGGGTTTTGTTTTTTCGGGGCCTGCTTTTATGACATCCCAATCCGAACCGATTCAACTGACGCGCTTTTCTCATGGCGGCGGCTGTGGCTGCAAGATGGCCCCCGGCGTGCTGCGCGACATCCTCTCGCGCACCGCGCCCGGTCTGGTTCCGCCTGAGCTGATGGTCGGCATTGAGACCAGCGACGACGCAGCGGTCTGGAAACTCAACGATCAGCAGGCCCTGGTCGCAACCACCGATTTCTTCACCCCGATCGTCGATGACCCCACCGACTTCGGTCGCATCGCTGCGACGAATGCCATCTCGGATGTCTACGCGATGGGGGGGCGACCGATCATGGCGCTGGCCCTGGTGGGTATGCCGTTGGACAAGCTGCCGCGCGAGGTGATCGGCCAGATCCTGGAAGGCGGGGCCAGCGTGTGTCGCGATGCCGGCATCCCGATCGCCGGGGGGCATTCGATCGATGTGCTGGAGCCGATCTACGGGCTGGTGGTGATGGGGCTGGTGCACCCTGACCGGGTGCGGCGCAATGCCGATGCGCAGCCCGGCGACGTGCTGATTCTGGGCAAGCCGCTCGGGGTTGGCGTGTTGTCCGCTGCACTCAAAAAGGGTCGGCTTGATGCGGACGGTTATGCCGAGATGGTGCGCCACACCACGCAACTCAACCGGGTCGGCCCCGAGTTGGCCGCGATCGACGCTGTGCACGCCATCACCGATGTGACCGGCTTCGGGCTGGCCGGACATCTGCTGGAGATCTGTCGGGGTTCAGACTGCGTGGCCGAGGTGCGCTTTGACGATCTGCCGCTGATCGAGGCTGCAGTCGGCTTTGCGCGAGAAGGCATCGTCACCGGGGCCTCCGGTCGCAACTGGGCCAGCTATGGCGCTGAGGTGCGCTGGCCCGAAGCCGGCAACGACTGGCAACGCGCGCTGCTGACCGATCCACAGACCAGCGGCGGCCTGCTGGTGAGTTGCGCGGCCGATGCCGCCGAGCAGGTGTTGGCCACCTTTGCCGCCGCAGGCTTTGCCGAAGCCCGCGTGATCGGTCGCCTTGAGGCGCAAGGTCTAACAACGGCGCCAAACAGCGAGCCGGTTCGGCTGCGCGTCGTGGTCTGAAGGGGCTCTTGCCTTAGAACGCCACGGTGGCCAGCCCGGTCGTGCCGACGGCAAGCCTTCGGCCGACACCTTCGACGATGACGGCATTCATGCCGAAGGTGATCGCCCCGCCGACCCGCGCATCGGCGCGGTAGCCCGACAGGGTCAGCCCCGGTTCGACGCCGGCTTCCGAGCTGAGCGGGTCGAGGTTCGGAATCGGGCAGCGCGGGCAGGGCTTGACCAGTTTGAGCACCACCGGCCCGTCCGGGCCGTCCAGATGCAGGGTGTCGATGCTGTTTTCGCCGTGAGCGCCGAGGGCGTGACCCAGGTCGAGCACCAGATTTGGCCTGAAGCGCGCCATCGTCACGGCGTCATGGCCCGCGGCGGCGAGTCGCCGGTTCAGTTCGGCCAGTGAGGCGGTCGAGATCACCAGGATCGGGAACCCGTCCGAGAAGGCGTTTTCCGCCGCCAGATCGCCGGTCCAGCGTCGGCTGGAGAGCCGGGGCAAATCGGGGTTGGGCACAAAGCGCACCAGTCTCAGATCGCGACTGAGTGCAGCGGAAAGCCGCTGGCTAGCGGCCGGATCGGTCTCGCAGGCCAGAACGCGGTCGTCCCAGATCTGAACCGACACCGTGATGCGCTCGTCTGTAACCTCACGGACAGCCCAGAAGACGGGCTCCCCCGGCAGTCTCAGCCACAGCTGATCGCCACGCGATTCAGCGCGAATCTGACCCATACGGGGCAGCTCCCGCTGAGTGAGGAATCGCCCCTGCGGGTCGACCAGCATCCACTGTCGGTCGGATTCGAAGCCGGTCCGGTCGAGCCGGATCTGCTTCAGCGTCAAGCCCGCTGCGCTTTTGAGTGGATAGGTATGCAGGCTGTCGATGCGCACCGGGGTGCGGAATGTGTCGTATTCGGCGATCAAGGCAAATCTCCGGTTTCAGGAGCGAACGACAGCAGACGGCCGCGCGGCGATCCAGGCGCCCGTCGAGACGAAGAGCAGCCCGGCCAGCAGCCAGGGGGAGAGACGTTCGCCCAGCAACGGTGCGGCGGAGAGCCCGGCCAGCACCGGCACCAGCGCGATCAGCGCCCCCAGCCGTTCGGCGCCCAGAATGCGTACCGCCTGCAGGAACAGCAGCATCGCCACGATGGTGGGCCCGAGGCCCTGATAAAGCGCCTGAAGCAGCAGTTGCGAAGCCGGCACCTGTTCCAGCGCCTTGGGCAGTAGCAGCGCATAGACCGGCAGGAACAGCAGGCCTGAGCTCAGGGCGACGAAGCGGGTCAGCGCCCAGGGCTCGCAGCCCCAGCGCTTGACCAGCACGCTGTAGAGCGCCCAGGTGATCGAGGCGCCCAGAATCAGCGCGTCGCCTAGCAGCAGCTCAGCGCTCCAGTGGCTGAATTCCGGCACCGCCACGCAGGCGATCCCAGCCGCGATGCCGAACAGCCCGGCCATGCGTCCCCGCTGCGGTCGATCGCCGCCGAGCAGCCAGACCACCGCAGCGATCAAAAAGGGTTGCAGGCCCGACAGCAGAATGCCGACATGGGCGGCCGGCGCTGTGCGGAAGCCGGCATAAACCAGCACGCCGTACAGCAGCACGCCCAGCATCGCCAGCGCCCACAGTCGGGCATCGAGCCAGTAGCGCCGACTCATCAGGTCGCGCGACAGCGGCAGCAGGATCAGGCAGGCCGTGCCAAGCCGCAGCGCCAGGATGTCCCAGGCGGTCAGGCCGCTGCGACCGCCGAAGCGCGAAACCAGGATGAAGCCGGTCCAGATCAGCACCACCCCGGCCGCAGCCAGGTAGCCGCGGATCAGGCCGGGGTGCCGAGGTTGCCCAGACACAGGTACTTCATCTCCAGGTACTCATCCAGACCATGGCGCGAGCCTTCGCGGCCCAGGCCGGACTGCTTGACGCCGCCGAAGGGTGCTTCTGCTGTCGAGATCAGGCCGGTGTTGATGCCGACCATCCCGGCTTCCAGCGCTTCAGCGACCCGGAAGACACGGCCGATATCGCGGCTGTAGAAGTACGCGGCCAGCCCGAACTCGGTGGCATTGGCCAGAGCGATCGCTTCGGCTTCGGTCGAAAACCGCATCACTGGGGCGACCGGGCCGAAGGTTTCCTCGCGGGCGCAGAGCATCTCGGGCGTGACGCCGGCCAGCACGGTCGGGGTGTAGAAGCGCTGTCCCATCTCGCCGGGCTGGCGTACACCACCGCTGACGATGCGCGCCCCGTGGGCCAGGGCATCGGCGACATGGCGTTCCACCTTGGCCAGGGCGGGTGCGTCGATCAGCGGGCCCTGCTGTATGCCCTCGTCAAAGCCATTGCCGACCTTGAGCGCCGCAGCGCGTTCGGCCAGCCGTTCAACAAAGCGGTCGTGAATGCCGTCCTGTACGTAGAAGCGGTTGGCGCAGACGCAGGTCTGGCCGGCGTTGCGGTACTTCGAGATCATCGCGCCCTCGACCGCTGCCTCCAGATCGGCGTCGTCGAAGACGATGAAGGGGGCGTTGCCGCCGAGTTCCAGCGACAGCTTCTTGACCGTATCGGCGCACTGGCGCATCAGGATGCGTCCGACCTCAGTGGAACCGGTGAAGCTCAGGTGCCGCACCACCGGCGAAGCGCAGAGTTCCTGTCCGATCTCGATGGAGCCTTCGGCGTCGGAGGTCAGCACGTTGATCACCCCCGGCGGCATGCCGGCGCGCTGTGCCAGTTCAGCGCAGGCCAGTGCGGTCAGCGGGGTTTGTTCGGCCGGCTTGATCACCACCGGGCAGCCTGCCGCCAGGGCCGGGGCGACCTTGCGGGTGATCATCGCCAGCGGGAAGTTCCAGGGTGTGATCGCCGCACAGACCCCGATCGGCTGCTTGAGCACCAGCAGCCGGCGGGTCGGATCGGGTGCCGGAATGGTCTCGCCATAAACCCGGCGTGCTTCTTCGGCAAACCACTCGATGAAGCTGGCGCCGTAAGTGACTTCTCCGCGCGCCTCGGCCAGCGGTTTGCCCTGTTCGGCCGTCATGATGCGGGCCAGATCGTCGGCGTGCTGCATCAGCAACTGATACCAGCGCATCAGGATGCCGGCGCGGTCGCGGGCGCTGCGCGCCTTCCAGGCCGGCCAGGCGCGCTCGGCGGCGGCGACCGCCGACCGGGCATGGCCGCGGCCCAGCTTGGGCACGGTGGCCAGTTCCACTCCGGTGGCCGGGTCGACCACACCGAAGCGGTCGCAGCCGATCACCCAGTGACCATCGATCAGCGCAT
>DALYHR010000048.1:0-10830 GCA_031970775.1 Burkholderiaceae bacterium
GCCGAAACCGTGGTGATCGTGCCGGGTTACGGTCTGGCCGTGGCGCGTGCCCAGCATGCCGTCAAGGAACTGGCCGAGAAGCTCACCCACAAGGGCATCACCGTCAAGTACGCCATTCATCCGGTGGCGGGCCGCATGCCGGGTCATATGAACGTGCTGCTGGCTGAAGCCGAAGTGCCGTATGACCAGGTCTTCGAAATGGAAGACATCAACGGCGAATTCGGTCAGGCCGACGTGGCGATCATTCTCGGCGCCAACGACGTGGTGAACCCGGCCGCTCTGCAAAAGGGTACCCCGATCTACGGCATGCCGATTCTGGAGGCTTACAAGGCCAAGACCATCATCGTCAACAAGCGTTCGATGGCAGCCGGCTATGCCGGTCTGGACAACGAGCTGTTCTACATGGACAAGACCATGATGGTGTTTGGCGATGCCAAGAAGGTGGTCGAAGACATGGTCAAGGCCGTCGAGTGACGCTTGACTGCAACCGACTCCGGGGCACTCCTGCCCGGGGTCTCTATACTGGTCAGCCATACATGAGGCAGACATCCAGCCATGGCTGATCGGTATACCAAGACGGTGCAAGGTCGCCAGGAGATTCGGCTGCGCGCGCTCACCCTGAGCCGCACGGCCCGTAATCTCCTGCTGATCATTGATTCGTCGCGCACCTTGCCCGAATGGCTGGCGATGGTGCAGGGCTCCACGGAGTCAGATGGAGCCTCGCTGATCGAGGCGGGTCTGATTGAGTTGGTTCCTGCCCCAGCGTCTGCCGATTCGGGCGGTGTCGTTTCAGCGGCCAGTTTTACCGCTCAGGTCGCCGCTTCTCAACGGCCCGCCTCCGTGCACGCTACATCGGCTGCAGCACAGGTCAGGAGCCGTCTCATGGGAACGGCAACTGGCACTGAGACGTCGGAAAATTCGGTCCTTCCTTCTCAGGCGGCCTCTACGGTGTCCGAGCGGCCAGTCGTGGTGGCCCCGACGACCGGAGGGGGGGTCACAGGCCTGAGCTATTCCGAGCTGTATGACTGTCTGAATGCCTTGCTCAAGGAAACGCTTGGACTGTTCCGGGGCTATCGATTCAGTCTGGATATCGAGCGTGCCAGCGATCTGCGTGAACTCGAGGAAGTGGCTAAACGCTTTGCCGACGAAGTTGAGCGCACACGGGGCGAAAACGTGGCCAGAATGGTCCGCCGTGCCCTGGGACTGGGACGCTGATTCCAAACGGCTGAAAACTGCGAGCGCGTCGTCTTATTGCAAGGCCGCGTCAACCAGCCTGGGAAGGTTGGAGATTCTTCCCATCATTTCGGTGTCGAGAACCTTGCCGAGTTGCAGTGGGGTCAGATCCCCCTGCATATAAATCTCAGAGGCTCCGAGGGGCGTTTCGTCGATCTCGATTGCCAGGGGCAGAAGCAGCGTGCGCATGTCCTTCGAGTGAAGGACGGCGACAGACGAGGCGTCCTGAGTCAGGACCAGCACGGCGGCTTGGCGGCGTGTACCCGAGTGGGCGGGCACACTGACCCGTGCAAACACCCGCAAGCCATGACGAGCGGCATGCGACTCCAGTCGGCGGATGGTTTCCTCGAGAGTGAATCGACTCGGCCTGCTGACCGTCCGTGGACCGTGCCCAACGGCGCGGGCGCCCAGGGCGATGACAGCGGATGAACTGGTCATCCAAAGACGCTGAGGGGAATCGGCTGTGAGCTGAGGTTCCATGTCGCCAACCTTACAAATCCGAATCGATCGCCGGATTCTGAACGGTTTCAGACGTGGTCGGTGAAGGAGTTACCGCCCGATTTCAGGCGATTTGTAAGATTGCGTAATGGCAACGATTGCTGTGCTCGTCAGCTCTTTCGGACCTTGAATACGGCGGTGCTGGCCAGCAAGTTGGGCAGAAAATCGACTCGCTGTCCGGCGTGAATCCCGAAAGCATCGGTGACTTCCAACCCACAACGCGCGGCCAGACTGTGAAAGTCGCGGAAGGTGCCAACGCGGATGTTCGGGGTGTCGAACCACTGGTACGGCAGCGTGGGGCTGACAGGCATCGTGCCCCGCAGGATCGACAGGCGATGGGGCCAGTGGGCGAAGTTCGGAAAGGCGATGATGCCGATGCGGCCGACCCGCACGGTTTCGGCCAGCATCTGAACGGTATGGCGGATGTGCTGCAGGGTATCGACCTGGAGGACAACGTCGAAGCTGCCGTCCTCGAACATCGCCAGCCCTTCCTCAAGGTTGCGCTGGATGACGGGCACACCCTTGCGGACACACGTTCCGATGTGGTCCGGATCAATCTCGATGCCGTAACCCGAGCAGTCACGCTCCTGGCGCAACAGTGCTAGCAACTCGCCCGAGCCGCAGCCTAGATCCAGCACGCGACTGCCGGCGGGGACAAGGCCAGCGATCAGGGACAGGGCCTTTAGGTCACTCATGCCCGGCTCTCCTCATGAATCCGGTCGAAATAGCTTCGAACTATCTCGTGATAGCGCTCGTTGTCCAGCAAGAAGGCGTCATGCCCGTGCGGGACGTCGATCTCGGCATAACTGACGTCACGTTGATTTTCGACCAGAGCCTTGACGATTTCCCGGGATCTGGCTGGCGAAAATCGCCAATCTGTTGTGAAGCTGATCAGCAGGAACTTTGATCGGGTTCCGGCCAGCGCGCGGGTTAGATCATGCTGATGATCTCGGGCAGGATCAAAATAATCCAGAGCCCGGGTGATCAGCAGATATGTGTTGGCATCAAAATATTCACTGAACTTGTCGCCCTGATAGCGCAGATAACTTTCGATCTGAAAATCAATGGCATCCGTTTGATAGCTGATCGAGTCATTCCGGAGTTTTCTTCCGAATTTCTCATCCATCACGTCATCGCTTAGATAAGTGATGTGGCCGATCATGCGGGCAATTCTTAAACCATTACGCGGACGTGTGTTGTGCGCGTAGTAGTGGCCGCCGTGGAATTCAGGGTCAGTAAGAATGGCGCGCCGGGCGACTTCGTTGAAGGCAATATTCTGCGCTGAGAGATTTGGAGCGCTGGCAATGACGATGGCATGGCGGACCCGTTCAGGGTATTGAATCGACCAACTCAGGGCCTGCATGCCGCCCAGACTGCCGCCAATCACCGCAGCCAGTGTCGGGATACCGAGTTCGTCGAGCAGGCGAGCCTGCGCATTGACCCAGTCCTCCACCGTGACGACCGGGAAATCTGCCCCGTACGGTGTACCTTCTGTCGCTGCGTCGGGGTTCGGGTGCGTTGGTCCGGTTGAGCCGAAGCAGGAGCCGATGTTGTTGACGCAGATCACGAAGAACCGGTTGGTATCCAGCGGCTTGTCCGGCCCGATCAGGTTGTCCCACCAGCCTTCACTGCGTTCCTGATCTTCGTAGGTGCCTGCAACGTGGTGGCTGGCGTTGAGGGCATGACAGACCAGAACCGCGTTGGATCGGTCCTTGGCCAGGGTGCCGTAGGTTTCAAAGACCAGGGTGTAGTCGCGCAGACTCTGGCCGCTCCGTAGCTCTAGAGGGTCGGCAAACCGATGCTGCCGAGGTGAAACTGTGCCGATCGAGCCCATGGAAGTCCGCGTGGAGAGAGACGGGTGGTGTCTGACGAAGTCAACGGTCACGGTCTGGCGGGCAACAGCCCTGTAGTCGCCACCGGACCAAGCCCGCAGGAGTATATCGGGGGGACCTTGATTCGAGCCTGGGCAAGATCGGTTGCGGGCAGGGTGCGTGGGGGACGGGTCGATGCGATAATCGACGTCTTTGGTTTGTTTTCTCCGGACTTGGCGGAGGAGGCTGGTGGCCGGATTGCGGCGTGTGCAGAACTGTGCAGGAGGCTCCCATGCTGAATGTCTTCAGGCTCTCGAATGGGCGACTCATCCAGGAGGATGTCGAGACGGGTGCCACGCCTGAGGTGACCGATCCGGTCTGGGTCGATCTGGAGGCGCCAACTCGGGAAGAAATAGCCTGGGTTCATGCTCGATTCGGTCTCGAGATTCCCGATAACATCGTCGATGATGATTTGGAGGAGTCGGCGCGTTTCTATCAGGAAAATAATGGCGAACTCCATATTCGTTCTGACTTCCTGATTGAGGATGGCGATACGTCCAGAAATGTTCGCGTGGCGTTTGTCCTGCATGAGGGTGTACTTTTTTCAGTGCACTCTGAAGATTTGCCGGTATTTCGGCTCCTTCGCTTGCGTGCGCGCCGTATTCCGGCGCTGATTGAGGACGCCAAGGATGTCTTGCTCAAGCTCTATGATGCGGATGCCGAATATTCTGCAGACATTCTTGAGGGAATCTACGATTCGCTGGAGCAAGTTAGCCGGAGGGTGCTGACCACCGATGTGGATGATACGACTGCGGGGGAAGCGCTGACAGCAATTGCCCGTGAGGAGGATTTGAATGGTCGCATCCGTCGCAACGTGATGGATACGCGTCGGGCATTAAGCTTCATGATGCGCAGCAGAATGCTGAATTCCGAGCAGTTCGAGGAGGCGCGACAAATTCTTCGGGATATTGATTCACTCGATTCTCATACCGCTTTCCTGTTCGATAAAATCAACTTCCTGATGGACGCGACAGTTGGTTTCATCAACATCAATCAGAACAAGATCATCAAAATTTTCTCGGTGGCTTCCGTCGCGCTGCTGCCGCCGACGCTGATTGCCAGCATCTACGGCATGAATTTCAGGAACATGCCTGAGCTTGAGCAGCCCTGGGGCTATCCGTTTGCGTTGCTGCTGATGGTGGCTTCCGTGGCTGCGCCATTCATCTATTTCCGGCGCAAGGGCTGGTTACGCTGACGTGGACAGGCTGGACGTCGAGGTTCGGCTTCGGTCGGAAGATCGTTCACCTGCCTCGACGGGATGGGTGATCGGGTCTGTGGAGCGGCGTTATCTGACGACGCTGTTGCCGTTGTCCCCCAGGCTTGCCCTGAAGGGTCAGAGTCTTGACGGTGAGCGTCTGATTCTCAGTGTCGAGAATGCCCATGAGTTGGAGATCGAGCTTGAATTGCTCAATCGGTGGTTGTTCGGCCTGGGGGTCTGGTCCCGCTGGCGCGATGAGCGACTCGCTCTGTGGGTGTCCGACTGGAGTCGCGCCTTGGGCACGATTGAGCGATCAGCTGCGCGTTTCTGGGGTGTCTGGACCGAGGGCGCGCATTGCAATGGGTATGTCTGCAACCCGAGCGGGCGACCCGAACGGCTCTGGATCGCTCGAAGGGCGGCATCAAGACCTGTCGATCCTGGGCTGCTGGATAACCTGATCGGCTGTGGCGTGGCTGCGACCGAGTCACCGCAGGATGCGATGTTGCGTGAGTCCTGGGAGGAGGCTGGTCTGCAGCCAGAGTGCCTGCGCGGTATCCGGGCTGCGGCCGTTCGGGATGTGATTCGGGTCACCGAAGGGGGCGGGCTGCACCGGCAGCGAATCCACATCTTCGATCTGGCGCTGGATCGACAACGGACACCCGTGAATCAGGATGGTGAAGTCGACAGCTTCAGCCTGATGTCAATCGGGGCAGTGATTCGAGCCTTGGCGGCTGGTCAATTTGCTGCAGACGCGGCGTTTGTGACCCGGGACTTCCTGGTGCGTCACGGCCTGGACTGATCTGCGCCGCTTGGGTGGTGTCTGGGAGCTGGCCTCAGGAGGCCAGAACGGCCTCACCGCCGGCAGGGGGGGTGTAGTCGTTGTCGGCTGACATCTGAGCGCGAGCACGCTGAGTGCTGGACAGGGCAGACATTGCACCGATCAAGATCATGAGCGGGGCAGCGAAGATGGCGATGAAGGCGCCCGCGGCGACAGCCGGGATAGCCAGCAGAACCAGCAACAGCCCCACCGGACGAAGAGTCCAGGCCAGGCTAGAAGGTTCCGTGCCGCTTTCGATTGTGTTCATCTCGCTCATGCTCCACCCCGTGTAGTCAAGTGACTGAATGTGACGGATGCAGCGTAGCGTGAATAATTCAAGTGAGTGACGACTCGTCACGACTTTGTGGCTTTTCGGCCCTCCGGCTGTTGCGAATTGATCACGAAGCCGGGTTGGGAGGGCTCGATCGAGTGCGAACCTGGCGGACGAAAATGCCTCGAATTCGACGCATATCCTCGCCTGTGAACTGGCGCCCGACCAATCTGGCGGTTTTGGCGATCAGCTTGCGATCGAACTCTGGCGGTACGACCGGGCTGATCTGGAAGTGTGTCAGCAGCGGCATCAGCTGATCGGGTGCAGCATTCAGAAGCTCTTCACTGACACATTCCGCAGCAACTTCAAGGGAAATCCCAGGGTCGCCGGCATCAGCCGATTGTGCTGAGCCCTCCGGCATAGGGAGTTGTTCCGGTTGCTCGGTGCGATGCAGGTGCTGCGAGATCCAGTCCGCTGACAGGGCGGTGATCGTATCTGCATCCATCTGAAGCGTGGGGCTGACATTTTTGGTCGGATCCCCGGCTGCCAGGATGTGTACCCTCACCCCGAAGGACTGTGCCAGTTGGACGGCGATATGCAGATCCTCGTCCCCGGAGACCAGCACGGCATCGGCAATGGCGTGATTGCGAGCCAGTTCGATCAGATCGGTCACGATCATGGCGTCTACACCCTTTTGCTCGCCAGAGCAGTTCAGGGCGCCGAGTCGCAGCTTGACGCCGGGCAGCATGGCCAGTGCGTTCTGTTCGAGAGTCAGGCGGGGCCCGGGCATGGCGTCGTACCAATAAATGCGCAACAGGGGCAATCCGTCTGTGACGGGCTGTGCCTGAGCGATGAGTGCGCGAACCAGTTCGCCGGGGTGAATGATCGAGAGATGCTTGCGCGGGACAGGCATTCCGAATGCGGCCTGAGCACCTGCAGCAATCAGGTATCCGGCATCGACGAACACGGCATAGCGATCCATCTGGATCAGATCTCCACAGTAGGCAGCTAGAAAAAACAGGATGTAGTAGACGCGGTGTCGCAGGCGGGCCTGGACTTCCGGGCAGGTGAGTATACGGGGCCGATTTTTTAGACAGGGTGAGGATTCAACGGCTTGTGTTCCTTCGTCGAAGCCGTCACACTTGGCCTCAGGGGGTAGCCGTTTTGGCTGCCTCGAACGAGCAAACCACCCCTCGAAAGGAGGCAACATGAACCTGACGATCAGCGGCCATCATCTGGAAGTGACACCCTCGTTGCGGGAGTACGTGTTGACCAAGCTGGATCGAGTGACTCGTCATTTCGACCAGGTGGTAGACGTGAACGTCCTGCTGACGGTTGAAAAGCAGAAGGAAAAGGAAAAGCGCCAACGGGCTGAAGTGACCCTGCATGCCAAGGGCAAGGACATTTTTGTTGAAAGTTCTCATGAGGATCTGTACGCCGCGATCGATCAGATGATGGATAAGCTGGATCGCCAGGTGGTTCGTCACAAGGACCGCAAGCTCGATCACCATCACGAGTCGCACCGTCGCGCTGATTTGGGCGACTTGGCCTGAGTCTGCTGCGAGCCCCGCACAGGTGTTTGCCTGATGCGGGGTTTTTTATAATCAGGCCCGAATATCCACCGGGGTGACCTGCCCAGCGTCAGTGGATCCATCCCTGAAGTTAATGAACCGTCTCGCTGCCATCCTGCCCGTCCAGAACGTCGTCGTCGACGTTGATGCCACCAGCAAGAAGCGGGTCTTCGAGCAGGCGGGTCTGCTGTTCGAAAACCGCCATGCTGTGGCTCGGTCCACCGTTGCGGACAACCTGTTCGCCCGTGAGCGCCTGGGGTCAACGGGGCTGGGGCATGGCGTAGCCATTCCCCACGGTCGAATCAAGGGGCTGAAAAACCCGTTGGCCGCTGTGCTGAGGCTGTCGCAGCCCATCCCCTTCGAGGCTCCGGATGACGAAGCAGTCAACCTGCTGATCTTCCTGTTGGTCCCGGAGGCCGCGACCCAGCGGCACCTGGAAATCCTGTCCGAGATCGCAGAGCTGCTGTCGGACCGCGAACTGCGTGAACGCTTGCGGAACGAGTCCGATGCCGCTGTGGTTCACGATTTGATCGCTCGATGGGAACCGACCCGAACGGCCGGGGCCTGAACCTGATTACAGCTCGAACGCGTGAAACCGTCCGTCATCAGCGCCGAGGCGCTCTTCGAGGTCCATCGCTCGTCTCTGCGTCTTGAGTGGATTGCCGGGCACGCGCACCCCGAGCGTCGCTTTGATGATGCTGCGATCAAGAACGCGCAGTCAGCAGCCGATCTGGTCGGCTATCTGAATTACATCCACCCCTATCGGGTGCAGATCTTCGGGGTCCGCGAAGTGGCCTATCTGGCCGCTGCCGACGTCGAGACCCAGGAGCGGCGCATCTCGCGCATCGTCACACTCGAGCCTCCGGCCATCGTCGTGGCCGATGGGTGTGTCCCTTCAGATCGCCTGGTGGCGATGTGCGAGCGTGCTGATATCCCGCTGTTCGTGACCCGCGAGTCAGCCGGGCACGTGATCGACGTGCTCAGAGGCTACCTCTCACAGCACTTCGCCGAGCGCACGTCCAAGCACGGTGTCTTCATCGACATCCTGGGGCTGGGGGTGTTGCTGACCGGGGAATCCGGTCTGGGCAAGAGCGAACTGGGGCTGGAATTGATCTCCCGGGGCCATGGCCTGATCGCTGACGATGTCGTCGACCTGTACCGGGTGTCGCAATCTTCGGTTGAAGGGCGATGCCCCGATCTCCTGGCCAATCTGCTCGAAGTGCGCGGAATCGGCCTGCTGGATATCAAGGCAATCTTTGGCGAGACCGCTGTGCGTCGAAAGATGCGTCTCAAGCTGATCGTTCATCTGGTACGCAAGGACACCCTGGAGCGCGATTTCGAGCGTCTACCCTATGAGCCGTTGTACGAGAACGTGCTCGATATCCCGATCCGCAAAGTCGTGATCGCAGTGGATGCTGGTCGAAACCTGGCCGTGCTGGTCGAGGCTGCCGTGCGCAACACCATCCTGCAACTGCGCGGCATCGATACCTACCGCGATTTCGTCGAGCGCCACCGCCTGATGATGGAGCAGGGCGACCCCGGTCTCTGATTCGGCGTGGGTGCGATCGGCCAGGGGGCGGTCAGATCGGTAGATCTGGCGGCGCTGATGCTATCCCTGAGGTTGGGACGAGTCGTCGTGGGCAGGACCGATCGCGGCAGTGGGCGTAGAGCGCCAACGAATGCTCCTGCAGGCTGAAGCCACGCTCCTGGGCGATGGCGCGCTGTCGCTGCTCGATCTGCGGATCGCAGAACTCCTCGACATGACCGCAATCGAGGCAGACCAAATGATCGTGATGCTGCCCGGCATTGAGTTCGTAGACTGACTTGCCGCTTTCGAAGTGATTGCGCGTGAGGATGCCTGCTTGCTCGAACTGCATCAGGACGCGATAGATGGTGGCCAATCCGATTTCGGCGCCTTCGGCGATGAGGATTCTCAGAACGTCCTCGGCCGACAGGTGACGCTGCTGCGCACGCTGAAAGATCTCGAGAATCTTGATGCGAGGCAGGGTGGCCTTCAGGCCCAGGCTCTTGATTTCTTCTGCGTTGGTCATGGCAGGGTCAGGACAGGCAAGCAGGGTGCGACACGCCGCTAGAATCCCCGGATCATATCGACCCAGGCCCGGCCAATGGCAGGGCGTGCCTTGCTTCCCCTCATGATCCAGTACCGGTTGACCGCCGTGGCGCGGTGTGCACTGATTTCGCTTCCGCTGGTGGTTGGGGGGCTCTCGGGGTGTCAGGCACCTGATGGGACCCGCTCGATCGGGCCGCTGAAGATCTATCGCATGGAAGTTGTCCAGGGTAACGTTGTCACCCGGGAGGCTTGGTCGCAGATGCGAGTCGGTCTGGTGCGCGATCAGGTCCGGATGCTGCTGGGCTCCCCGCTGATCGCCGATGCGTTCCATCAGGACCGCTGGGACTATGCCTTTACCCTGCGTCGACCGGGCAAGGCGCTGCAGCAGTATCGAGTGACGGTGTACTTCAGCCAGGACAAGGTGACCCGATTCGATGGGGCAGACCTGCCTTCCGAGCAGGAGTTCGTCGCCTCCATCGACACGGCAAAGCCCGATCCACTGAACCGGTCTCTCGAGATGACTGCGGCTGAGATCGCCCGGTTGCCCGCGCCCAAGCCCGCAGCTGAAACCCGTTCAGCCGCTGCTGCTGCGGGAGCGGGTGCTCCGGTGCGCGACTACCCCCCACTCGAATCCTCAAACCTCCGAAATCCGACGCGATGAGCGCTTCCCACCGTATTGCCGTGGCCGGCTGCACCGGCCGCATGGGCCACATGCTGATCGAAGCCGTGCTGGCTGCCGACGACTGCCAGCTCGCTGGCGCCCTGGACCGTGAGGGCAGCCCCGCGCTCGGCGGCGACGCGGCCGCCTTCCTCGGCAAGAACAGCGGCGTGCTGGCCCTGTCCGACCTGCGCGCCGGGCTGAGTGGCGCCGAATACCTGATCGACTTCACCCGTCCTGAAGGCACGCTGGCGCATCTGGCGGTGTGTCGCGAACTCGGCGTCAAGATGGTGATCGGCACCACTGGCTTTTCCGAAGCGCAGAAGGCCGAGATCGAGGCTGCCTCGAAGGACATCGCCATCGTCATGGCGCCGAACATGAGCGTCGGCGTCAACGTGGTGCTGCGCCTGCTCGATACCGCCGCGCGCGCGCTCAACACAGGCTACGACATCGAGATCGTCGAGGCCCATCACCGCCACAAGGTCGATGCGCCGAGTGGCACCGCGCTGAAGATGGGCGAAGTGGTAGCTGCTGCGATCGGTCGCGATCTGAAGGAGTGCGCCGTCTACGGCCGAGAGGGCGTGACCGGCGAACGCGACCCGAGCACGATCGGTTTTGCCACCGTGCGTGGCGGCGACGTGG
>DALYHR010000049.1:0-10810 GCA_031970775.1 Burkholderiaceae bacterium
TCGCTGCCAACGTCGCATTCGAAGACCAGCTTGGAGTCGAATTCGGCGGCGAATTCGACGATGCGGTCCCGGAATCGTTCACCCACATAGCTGAAAGCCAGCTCGGCGCCTTCACGGTGGCAGGCCTTGGCGATGCCATAGGCGATGGAGCGGTTAGAAAGCAGACCGGTGATCAGGAGGCGCTTGCCCGCGAGAAAACCCATGTGGACTCCGTGTCGTTGACGTGTTTGAGGGAAAGTGGCGCGGATTTTCTCATGCGCCGCGGGGTGCACCGAAACTGTCGGGTCGCAGGGGTCTGCGCAGGATCGCGCGTACCGGGCTGGCCTCGGCCTCCATCAGCTTCAGGGGCAGGGCAATCAGCTCGTAGTCGCCGGGTTCAACGTCCTGCAAAAACAGTCCTTCCAGCACGATCAGACCGTGCTGTCGGGCCTTCTGGTGGGCGGGAAGCGCGATGCTATCGGCCGCATCGATGCTGAGGGTGTCGATGCCGATCAGATCGACCCCGAGCGCGCAAAGCTGCGCCAGCTCGGACGCGCACAGCGCTGGCCAGCGACTACATCCAGCCGGTGCTCCAGTGCGGACCAGCAACCGGGGACGCAGCGGTTCGGCCGCAGCGATCAAGGCCCCCAGATCGGCATGGTTGATCAGCCGGCACGGCCCGATGAAGCGGTGCAGGGCCAGCTCACCGATCGTCGCTCCCTGCACATCCCAGTGACGGGGGGCGTCGGCATGGGCGCCGAAGTGCGCACTGAAGCTCAAGGCGCTGACCTCGACCGGACAGCTCGGTGAGATCGTCTGATGGATGACGCGCCCGTAGGGTGGATCGCCCGGATAGACCGGCGTGGCCGGACCGAGCGCAGGGCTGATGTCCAGGATCTCCCAGCCAGCCGGAGCGGGGGTGGAAGTCGTCAGAGCGGTGCTCAGCGCAGAATCTCCAGCAGCCGGTCGAGTCCGCCCGATTCGATCGACACCATCGCCTGGGCCCGCACGGCCGGCTTGGCGTGGTAAGCCACCGACAGGCCCGCCACCGCCATCATCGGCAGGTCGTTGGAGCCGTCTCCAACGGCGATGGCCTGGCGCGGATCGAGGCCGAGCTCGCCGCAGGTCAACTGCACCATGCGGCGCTTTTCCTCGCCGTCGCAGATCTCGCCCCAGCCTTGGCCGAGCACGCGGCCGGTCAGTACGCCATCGACGATCTCCAGCTGATTGGAGCGGCTGAAATCAAGTCCGAGTCGCTCGACCAGCCGGTCGGTGAAGAAGGTGAAGCCCCCGGAGACCAGCAGCGTCTTGAGGCCGGCCTCCTGGCAGCGGAGCACCAGGGTGTCGGCCCCGGGGTTCAGGCGCAGGCGCTGCGTATAAACCTCCTCCAGCGCACCGGCCTTGACCCCTCGCAGCAAGGCGACGCGGCGGCGCAGGCTTTCCTTGAAGTCGGCGATCTCGCCGCGCATCGTGGCCTCGGTGATCTCGGCCACCTCGGCCTTGCGACCCACGGCATCGGCGATTTCGTCGATGCACTCGATGTTGATCAGCGTCGAGTCCATGTCGAAGGCGATCAGACCGAAGTCCGCCAGCTGCAAGGGCGGTGTGAATCCTCGGACGATCAGACCGGGGGCGACAGCGGTGGGCGACGACTTGGCGGGCATGCTGGGGCAAGGCGTGGGATTGAAAGGCGCAACATCCTACCTGCTCGTGCGGGGTGACAATGGCGACCTGGTGCATCAAGAACAACGGATCGGATCATGAAAGAGACCGTGCTGCCCTTGTCGACCCTCGGTGCTTACGGGGCCGATGCCCGAGCCTTGCTGGCCCGTCATCAGGAGCGACTTGAGCCGCTGATCGGCCGTATCGTCGAGCGCTTCTACGACGGACTGATGCTCCGGACTACCACGGCACCGGTGCTGGCCTTGCTGACTGCGCCCGAGCTGGTGCACCTGCGCCAGGCTCAGGCCACCTACCTGGCGCGCATCCTTGCCCCTGATCTGAGCTGCACGGAACATCACCGCATGGCGGTGAATATCGGCCAACGCCACGCCAACGTCGGGCTATCCCAAGGCGTGCTCAGCGATGCATCGCTGCTGTACTCGCGGGTGCTGGCCGAGCTGATCGGGCGCGATACCCCGGAGCTTGAAGCCCTGCACGTCGTGCTCAATCAACGCCTGCAGCATGACCTGATCGCTCAGCTCGACGGCTATGCCCAGTGGGAGCATTCGCGTCTGGCCCTGCTGGAGGACCTGGTGCTGCTTGGCTACGAGGCCACCCACGTGCTGGACTACATCCAGCAGGTGCTCAAGGCGCTGCGCGAGCGCGCCGATCTGGCCGGGGTGGCGCTGGGCGGGATTCGCAACGGCAACTATCGGCATCTGCTGACGGTCGGCACGGTGCTGTACGACCGCAACGACCCGACCTACGGCCGATTGGAGGAAGGTGAAGGCGACGAAGCGGGCTATCCGACCATCGATGCCCCGCATCTGCAGCGCACCTGGTTTGAGGAGCGGCCGATGATCGTGCCCTCGGTCGCTCGCTCCGGGGACGACCAATTCGACGCCGCGACCCGGCAGCGCTGCCTTGATCTGGGCCTGCGCTCGGTCGGGTTGTGGCCGACTCGCAGCCTGCAAGGGGCCCCCGATGCCTGTCTGTTCCTGTTCAGCCGCTGGCCGGGACACTTCGGTCAGCCCAGCCAGCGACGCTTCTGGCAGCGACTGGCCGATCAGATCGGCATGACGATGGACAACCTGGTCCGTCACGGCGGCGGCGGGCGACGGCGCCACCGGCTCAGCGATGGTTTGCGATTCCGCCACTGGCTGGCTCAGGGGCGGGTGACGATGTTCTATCAACCGATCGTCGATCCGCGCCGCCGCAAGGTGCAGCGGGTCGAGGCACTGGCCCGACTGCAGGATCCGAGCGGTCGCATCCTCACGCCGGATCGCTTTCTGGCCGCCTACGGCACCACGCAGTTGACCGATCTGTTCGAGCTGTCGCTGGCTCGGGTCATTGAAGACATGAGGTCGCAACCGGCGCTGACCGGCCTGAGTGTCAGCGTCAATCTGCCCACCGAAGTGATGCGCCAGACCGACTGGCTGCGTGGCTTGCCGGAGCGGGTCACCCGGCTCGGCGGCGAGCCGTCCCGGATCGGGCTTGAAATTCTGGAATCAGCGCTGAGCGATGACCCTGCGCTGCTGGACGTGCTGGCTCAGTTGCGCGAGGCGGGCTTTTCGATCCTGCTCGACGATGTGGGGGCGGGCGAGTCCTCGCTGCTGCGGCTGGCGACCTTGCCGATTACAGGCATCAAGATCGATCAAAGTTTCGTGCGGCCTTTGCAGCAGGATTTCGAGAAACTCGATTTCATCCTGACCTTGATGCTCCTGGCCCAGCAACGCGGCCTGGACTGTGTGGCCGAAGGGGCCGAGACCCCGGAGATCGTCGATATGCTCGGCAGTCTCGACCGGGTGCTATTGCAGGGCTATGGCATCGCCCGCCCGATGCCGCTGAGCGATCTGGTGGCCTGGATCAGCGCCTGGGAAGCCGACCCGGCGGGTGGAGGTGCCGCCTTTCCGTCGACCCTGTACGGCTGGTATAGCCGTCATGTGTCCCGGCAGTTCGTGGTTCGGCAGGCGCTGTGCACCGTGCCCGATCTGATCGACGCTACCACCTTGTTCGATGGCGACCAGTGCGCCTTGCACGCCTTGTTGATCGATCGCTTTGGTGGCGACCCGGATCTGATCGACGCCCATCGGTGCTGGCACCAGGACTACGCACTCTTCACCGACCTGTCCTGCCGTATCCGCGACGGTCAGGGCGATCCGGACAGCCTGGCACAGGCCATGCAGCGCTCCCGCCAGCAACTGCGTCGGCTGGTACGCAGCAAGATCGAGGTGGCAGCACAGCAGACAAGCGACGGGCTCAGTGCTCCCGCATCGACCGATCCAGCACCTCGGTAAAGGGCTCCACCAGATAGCGGACGATCGTGCGGGCCTCGGTGCGCAGATAAAGGTCGGCGGGCATGCCGGCTTGCAGGGTCAGGGCACCGGCTGACATCAGCGCTTCCGGGCTGATCTCAACCTCGATGCGGTAGTAGCGCTGCTGAGTCTGCGGCTCGGTGAAGGTGTCGGCCGAAATCTGCCGCACCCGTCCCTCGACCACCGGCGTGGTGCGCTGCCGATAGGCGGTCAGATGCACATCGGCGGCCTGCCCGGTGTGCGCCTGGCGGATGTCTTCGGGCCGGACCCGGGCTTCGATCACCCGTGGTGCACGGTCGGGAACGATCTCCATCAGCGTCTCTCGGGGCGAAATGGTCTGGCCAGGCGCCAGCGGTTTGAGCCTCGACACCACGCCCGCCATGGGCGCATGGATCGGCTGGCGACCTGAGGCGTCGGCGCCAGAGCGCAGCCCTTGTTCCAGGTCCAGCAGGCGAGCCGAACTGTCGCGCAGCTCACGGGCGGCAGTCTCGCTGTAGTCAGCACGCAGCGTCTGGAGACGCAATTGCAGTTCTGGGATCCTCTGGTGAGCGTGGGCTAGCTCGGTTTCCAGGGAAGCGAGGCGAGGCGCTGTACGGATCGGCTCAGGCTTCGAGGCAGCCTCGGCACGGCTCAGCTCGCTGAACTCGCGCGCCAGGGTCGAGGCCTCCGAGTGCGCCTCAAGCAGCTGTTGCTCCAGCACCAGGATCTGGCGGTCCAGGGCCTGGCGTCGAGCCTGAAATAGTTTTCGCTCCCGGGCCAGCAGGCTCCGAACCTCGGGTTGGTCCGACCGGGCCAGCAGGTCCGCGTCAAATTGGACCGATGCAGCCTGGTTGCGTTCGGCCATCAGCCGCGCCTGGCGAGCCTGCTCAGAAACGCGAAGCAGGCGATGTTGATCCAGGGTCGCGGCGGCCGGCTTCAACGTTTCAAGCTCGATCAGTAGTTCCCCGGCCTGCACGAGCTGGCCTTCGCGGACCAGGACCTGATGAACCTGCCCACCGTCCGGCCACTGAATGCTCTGGACACTGAGGTTGGCCTTGATCTGGCCTTGGGCAATGACCGTGCCTTCGATGCGGACCCAACCGAGGGCGGTGAGACAGCAGAGGGCCGTGAGCGTCAGCACGATCCAGCCAAAACGAATGGTCTGCCGCTGACGATTGCGCAAATTCGCGCTCAGCCCCAGCGGGTGTTGATGAACCAGGGCGTGGCCTAGCAGGCGTGCTTCGCGCCCCTCGGGCTCTTCCACGGGGACCGGGAAGACCGAAAAGACACTGGTCTCGGAATACTTCGTCTTCATGAGCCGGAACGAGGCTTGAAGGTTGGCTGTGTCGCCACCGAGGTCAGTCCCGAAGGCACCGGCCGGAGCACCTGAGCGAGCACCACATCCCGGGGCCCCAATCGCTCGATCTGACCGTCGCGAAGCACCAAAACCTTGTCGACAGCGGACAGCAGCAATGGCCGGTGAGTGACGAGCACCTGGGTTACGCCCAGCGCCCGCAGCCCCTTCATGGCGGTGATCAAGGCCTGCTCACCGTCGCTATCGAGATTCGCATTGGGTTCGTCCATCACAACCAATTGGGGCGCACCGTAGAGCGCACGCGCCAATGCGATGCGTTGACGCTGACCGGTCGAGACCAGATGACCGTTGCCGCCCAGATCGGTGGCGTAGCCTTGTGGCAACCTCAGGATCATGTCGTGAGCCCCCGCAGCTCGAGCCGCGGCGATCACCTGCGTCGAATCGACCGGTCCGAGCCGGGCAATGTTTTCGGCGACTGAGCCGGCAAAGAGTTCAATGTCCTGGGGCAGGTAGCCGATCTGTGGGCCAAGCCGTTGCCGAGACCACTGACTGATCTCAGCGCCATCGAGTCGGACCGAGCCGGATTGCGCTGGCAGCAGTCCGACCATCAGCCGTGCCAGGGTCGATTTACCCGACCCTGAGGGGCCGATGATTGCCAGAGATTCACCTGGTAGCAGGCTCAAGCTCAGACCCTTGATGATCGGGGGTGTCCCGGGGATCGGGCTGTAGATCACCCGCTCCAGATCCATTCGACCGAGTGGACGAGGCAGCTCCATGGGCTCGTGGCTGGGCTCATGGCGAGCCAGCACTTCGTTGAGCCGTTGCAAAGCCTGGCGAGCCTGGGCCCACTGCTTCCAACCCAGCAGCATGCCCTCCAGGGGTTGCAACATGCGACCCAGGATCAGGGTGGCTGCGATCACAACGCCGGCGTTGGCCTGCCCCCGCAGGACCAGCCAGGCCCCCAGCGTCATCGTCGAAACCTGAACCATTTGCTGAACGAGTCTGCCTGTGACCAGGTATCGGGTCGACGCCTGAGAAAGATGGAGATCCAGGCCCTGAACCACCTGGCTGCGTCGCATCCATTGCTCGGCCAAATGTTCACCCATGCCCAGGGCGTTGACGACCTCGGCATTGCGCAAGCCCGCTTCCATGTACTGATTGACTTGACGGGCCTCCAGCAAGGCCCGTTCGATCTGAGGACGGGTCAGGTGTTCGTTCAGAAAGATCAGTGCCGCCATCAGTGCCAGGCCCGACAGCGCGCAGAGCGCCAGGAGCGGGTGGAATAACCCGATCACGATCAAGTAAAGCGGCAGCCAAGGTAGATCGAGCAGTGTCAGCGCGCCCGGGCTGGTCAGGAAACCACGCACGACGGCGATGTCGCGCAGTTCCCCCGTGCCTGCAGGCTGTCCCCACCGTGCCGCTCTGGATAACACGGCGGCGAGTACGCGAGCCCCCAGATCACGTTCCAGCAACATGCCCGACAGCATCAGCAGTCGGGTGCGTGCCAGATCCAGCAGGGCATTCAGGCTCAGGGCAATGAGTACCCCCCCGGTCAGAACCAGCAAGGTGTCGGGGCTACGGTTGATCAGCACCTTGTCATAGATCAGCAGCATGTAGAGCGAGGGCCCGAGAAGCAGCACGTGCATGACAGCACTGAATGCCAGCAGCGGACGCAGCACGCTGCGGAACTGGCCTGGCAGGACGCGCCCGCGACGGCCGTCTGACGCCGAGGGTGGGGAGACTGACATCTCAATACCCCCCAGAAGCCGATGAGCATTTGTATAGATGACTTCGTGTCATTTTTGTTACCCTTTTACACACAATAGCACTTATTTTGAGTAGATTTTTCAAAAAATAAATTCAATTGCCTTGGGGGCCTGATTCAGGGGGGCGGTATGTGGCCAAAAACAATCAGGCCGCCCGGGCTGCATGCAGCCGGGGCGGCCTGGATTGGGAGGCCTGGGCTCAGTCGTGAGCCGCTGTGAAAGACCGGATCAAAGCACTTCGGAGGCGAAATCAGCCAGCCGCGAACGCTCACCGCGCGCCAGCATGATGTGACCCGCATGCGGCCAGCCCTTGAAGCGGTCGACTGCGAAGGTCAGGCCCGAAGAGCCTTCGGTGAGATAAGGCGTATCGATCTGCGCCAGGTTACCGAGGCAGACGATCTTGGTGCCGGGGCCGGCGCGGGTGACCAGGGTCTTCATCTGCTTGGGTGTGAGGTTCTGCGCCTCGTCGATGATGACGAACTTGTTCAGGAAGGTGCGGCCGCGCATGAAGTTCAGGCTCTTGACCTTGATCTTGCTGCGCACCAGTTCGTGCGTGGCAGCGCGGCCCCATTCGCCCGAGGCGGTGTCGGTGCGAGCCAGCACTTCGAGGTTGTCGTCGAGCGCGCCCATCCAGGGGTTCATCTTTTCTTCTTCGGTGCCGGGCAGGAAGCCGATGTCCTCGCCGACTGGAACCGTTACCCGGGTGACGATGATCTCGGAGTAGCGCCGCTCATCGAGCACCTGCGCCAGCCCGGCCGCCAGCGTGATCAGCGTCTTGCCGGTGCCGGCCGTGCCAGTCAGCGTGATGAAGTCGCACTCCGGATCCATCAGCAGGTTGAGCGCAAAGTTCTGCTCGCGGTTGCGGGCGTTGACGCCCCAGACCACATTCTTGGCGTGGGTGTAGTCCTTGAGCGTGCGCAGCACTGCCGTGCGGCCGGTGATCTCGGTGACCTTGGCGTACAGCGGCGTCTGCCCCGGGGCTTCGAGATAGACGAACTGATTGATCATCAGGCTCGGTACCAGCGGGCCGCTGAGACGGTAGAAGGTGAAGCTGCCCTGTGTCCAGCTCTCGACCGACTTGCCGTGCTTGTCCCAGAAGTCGACCGGCAGCGCCAGGGCCCCGGTATAGAGCAGGTCACCGTCCTCGAGCGTCTTGTCGTTGAAGTAGTCCTCAGCGGCCAGGCCCAGTGCTCGGGCCTTGATGCGCATGTTGATGTCCTTGGACACCAGCACGACATCGCGATCCGGATGCATGGTTCGCAGAGACTGCACCACGCCGAGGATCTGGTTGTCCGCCTTGCCCTGTGGCAGGCCGACCGGCATGCGCACATCGAGGAAGGTGGTCTGGAAGTACAGCTTGCCGCCGGCCTCGCGATGCCCGGTCTTGTCGAGCGGAATGCCTGCGGAGGGATCGAAACGGCTGCTCTCGCCGCTGCTGGCCACCAGCGCATCCAGCTCACGGCTGACTTGGCGGACGTTGCGCGAGACCTCGCTCATGCCCTTCTTGTGGCCGTCGAGCTCCTCGAGCGTGATCATCGGCAGGTAGACATCGTGTTCCTCGAAACGAAACAGCGACATCGGGTCGTGCATTAGCACGTTGGTGTCGAGCACGAACAGCCTCGCCGGACCCGAGGATGGGGTGCGGGGAGCGGACCGGGAGTCTTTGGCGGGTTTGAATCGGGCGCGGATTGCGCTGCCACCCTCCAGGTTGTCGACCGGGGATTGGGAGGCTGCAGGGGCCTCTGGAAGCGCTGCAGCAACGGCTACCTGCGCGCCGGATGTGGCGACAACCGGCGGGAACGAAGAGTCTGGGGTGGACGCTGCGGGAACTGCTTCAGAGTCGGCTGAGAGCGCCAATACCCCGGAGGACACAGCTGGAGGGGCTGAGGAGCCTCGTCGCTTGGGCCGCTTGGCCTTGGCCTCGAAGGCGGCAGGGTCGACGACGTCAGCGCGTTTGGCGGGGGGTTTGGGCAGCGGCATGCGGTTGATTATGCATACCGCCTGCACCCTGGGAAGGGGTGGCTTGGGGAAATCCGGTGAATCCGGATTTCCCCAGGGGGAAAGTTCAGGCTACGGCCTGTTGATGCAGGGTGCGCACGGCTTCGAGCACTTCGTCGACATGGCCGGCTACCTTGATGCCACGCCACTCGGCACGTAGCACACCGTCGCCATCGATCAGGAATGTCGAGCGTTCGATGCCCTTGACCTTCTTGCCGTACATGATCTTGTTCTTGACCACGCCGAACATGTGGCAGAGCTTTTCCTCCGTGTCGGCGATCAGCTGGAAGGGTAGTTCGAGGTTTTCCTTGAACTTGTCATGGGAGGCCATGTTGTCTCGCGACACGCCGAAGACCACAGCACCGGCTTCAACGAAGTCGGCGTGACGGTCTCGGAACTGCATCGATTCTGTGGTGCAGCCGGGCGTGTGGTCCTTGGGATAGAAGTACAGGACCACGGTCTTCCCTGCGAACCCCTGGGGCGTGAACTTCACCCCGCCGGTTGCGTTCGCTTCAATTTCCGGGAGCGGTTTATGGAGTGCTGGCGTCATGCAGTGACCTGATGAACGTGCCTGCAAGACAGTACAGGCACCAAAACCATCAATTATAAATCCCGGATGACGTGCGCGTCATACCGCCTGGCAGGACAGGAACAACTCGCAACAATCCAACTGCGCTTGCTTTCGGGCCGTCAGCACTGGGTTGGCCGCTTGGCTCAGCGAGCGTTCAGGGTGTGGGGGTGCTCAGGCATCAACAGCGCAGCCAATACCTTGCGCCGCTCCTGCGCCAGCAGGTTGTAGGTGCGGCAGGCCGCTGGGGTGGTCATGGTTTCGACGCCGATGCGCCGGGCGTGCAAATCCGCTAGCAGCGCCGGAGACACAAAGCGCAGGCGCTCACCGGATCCGAAGACGATGATTTCCGGCTGGAAGCCGCTTTGATCGAGCAGTTGCGCGAAATGCCCACGGGTCAGATCCTCGACCCGGTGGACTTCCCAAGCCACCACCTCGCCCTGAGCCGGGATCAGGACGCTGCGCGTCCAGGGGTGTTGATTGATGAGGATCTGGCGGGAGTCACAGGCATTGACCGCGTTGACGCCGTCGAACGGATCGGGTTGAAGTTTCACAGAGTTCGTCGGCTCTCGGCGAGCGACCGGTGGATTGGCTATGGTTAAATTCTACTTTCGCCCTGTTCAGACCCGTATCCCTGTTTCCGGAGGCCTTGTGCTCAAGACTGTCGTCAAATCCAGCAAACTCGCCAACGTGTGCTACGACGTGCGTGGCCCGGTGGTCGAGAAGGCCAGCCAGATGGAGGAGGACGGGCACAAGATCATCAAGCTCAACATCGGCAACCTGGCCGTGTTCGGGCTGGAGCCGCCGGAAGAGATCGTGCAGGACATGATCCGCAACCTGCCGCGGGCAGCCGGCTACACCGATTCCAAGGGCCTGTTCGCGCCGCGCAAGGCGGTGGTGCATTACTGCCAGGAAAAGAAAATCGCTGGCGTTACGGTCGACGATGTCTATCTGGGTAATGGCGCCTCCGAGCTGATCGCGATGAGCATGAACGCTCTGCTCGACGACGGCGACGAAGTGCTGATCCCGTCGCCCGACTACCCGCTCTACACGGCCGTGGTGTCGCTGTCGGGCGGCACGCCGGTGCATTACGTCTGTGACGAGCAAAGTGACTGGATGCCCGACATCGCCGACATCCGCGCCAAGATCACGCCGCGGACCAAGGCCATCGTCGTCATCAACCCCAACAACCCGACCGGTGCGCTGTATCCGGACCATCTGCTGCAGG
>DALYHR010000050.1:0-10647 GCA_031970775.1 Burkholderiaceae bacterium
GCCGCGCCACGATGCCGAAGCGGTCGCGCAGCGGGTTGGTCAGCATGCCGGCGCGGGTGGTGGCGCCGACCAGCGTGAAGGGCTGCAGGTCGAGCTTGATCGAGCGCGCCGCCGGGCCCTCGCCGATCATGATGTCGATCTGATAGTCCTCCAGCGCCGGGTAGAGGATTTCCTCGACCACCGGTGATAGGCGATGAATCTCGTCGATGAACAGCACGTCGTGCGGTTCGAGATTGGTCAGGATCGCCGCCAGATCGCGCGGTTTTTCCAGCACCGGTCCGCTGGTCTGGCGCAGGTTCACACCGAGTTCGGCGGCGATGATGTGCGACAGCGTGGTCTTGCCCAGCCCTGGCGGGCCGAACAGCAGCACGTGGTCGAGGGCTTCGCCACGCTTGCGGGCCGCGCCGATGAAGATTTCCAGCTGCTCGCGCGCCTTGGTCTGGCCGACGTACTCGTCGAGCAGCTTGGGGCGCAGGGCCCGCTCCAGCGTCTCCTCGGCCGGGGTGAGGGCTGCTCCGCTGACCATGCGGCGAGCCGGGGCAGGGGAGGAAGCGAAGTCGTCGGTCTGGATGGCCATCCAGTGATTGTCCGGGAAATTGACGCTTCGCTCTGGCTGGATTGCACCCCGGAGGTCAGGGGCCGTGCGTGGGGGCTGCGCGGCCGATCAGCCCGTCGGCCGGACTGAAGAAGGCGCCACCGGCGACGTGATGCAGGGTGCGCAGCGCGTCGTGAGCCGGGTCGTCGAAAAACCAGCGGCCGTCGTGAAACACCCGGGTGTCCGCCCAGGCCGCCAGCACCTCGGCCAGGAACAGGTCGTGGGCCTGCAACACCGTGGGTTGCGGAATCACCCGGCAGACCAGCCAGGCCACGCAGCCCTCGATCAGCGGGGTCGAAGGCGCCAGCCCGCTGTCGCACCAGCGCAGTCCGGTCTGCGCCAGCTTGTCGGGTAAAGCCTGATGCAGCGCTTCGCGACCGCCGAGGGTGCCAACCTGCACTACGGCATCGGCCTGTGCGCGGCAGGGCACGTTGATCGAGAAGTGACCGGAGGCTTCGATCAGCTCACGGCTCCAGGTGCTGCGGTCGATCACCACCGCCACTTTGGGCGGCACGAAGTCCAGCGGCATCAGCCAGGCCGCCGCCATCACGTTGGGGCGGCCGCCGGCGTCGGCCGAGCCGATCAGCACGGTCGGGCCGTGGTTGAGCAGTCGGCTGATGCGCTCGGGCTCCACCGACTCGATCGGGCCGGCCGAGGCCGGCAGCGGGCAGGGTGGCAGATCCGGGAGGTCGGGCGCGGTGCTCAAGACAGTCTCCGCAGCGCGGCGCGAATACCGTCGTTGACGCTGGTGCCGGGGGGCAAGGCGCGTACGGCGGCATCGGCCTCCTTCTCGGCGTAGCCCAGTGCGATCAGGGCCTGGGTGATATCGGCGGCCGGATCGACGCCGCTGGCAGCCAGCAGCGGTGCACTGCCGGCGGACGAGAGGGCCATTGCGCCGTGCGGTTGCAGCTTGCCCTTGAGTTCGAGCAGCAGGCGCTCGGCGGTCTTCTTGCCGATGCCGGGCACCTTGACGAGGCGGCGCGGCTCCTGGGCGGCGACGGCCTGCGCCAGCTCGTCGACCGACAGCCCGGACAGCACGGCCAGCGCCATGCGCGGCCCGATGCCGCTGATGCGGATCAGCTGCCGAAAGGTGGCCCGTTCGGTCTCGGTCAAAAAGCCGTAGAGCAGCTGCGCATCCTCGCGCACCACGAAGTGGGTCAGCAGCATGACGCGCTCGCCGGTGGGCGGCAGGTTGCAGAAGGTGCTCATCGGCACATCGACCTCGTAGCCGACGCCGCCGACATCGATCAGCACCAGGGGAGGCGACTTGTCCGCCAGGATTCCGTTCAGACGTCCGATCATGATCTGCCGTGTTGGGTAAGGACTGGATTGTCGCGGGACAGGATGCATGGCAGTCTGAGGGGCTGCGGTGATAATCCGCAGCGGATTGCACACCCCCAGAGGAGACCAGGATGTCGACGATGACCGGCCGCGGACGCAGTGCCGACAAGCCGATGAGCAGCGAGGAAAGGAAAGTGATCTTTGCCTCGTCGCTCGGCACGGTGTTCGAGTGGTACGACTTCTACCTGTACGGCTCGCTGGCTCCGGTGATCGCCAAGCAGTTCTTCACCGCGCTGGACGCCACTTCGGCTTTCATCTTCGCCCTGCTGGCCTTTGCAGCCGGCTTTCTGGTGCGTCCCTTTGGCGCGCTGGTCTTCGGTCGGCTTGGCGACATGATCGGCCGCAAGTACACCTTCCTGGTGACGATCCTGATCATGGGTCTGTCGACGTTCATCGTCGGTGCGCTGCCGGGCTACGAGGCCATCGGCGTGGCCGCCCCGGTGATCCTGATCGGCCTGCGCATGATGCAGGGCCTGGCGCTGGGGGGCGAGTACGGCGGGGCAGCGACTTACGTGGCTGAGCATGCCCCGCACGGCAAGCGGGGGGCTTACACCGCCTGGATCCAGACCACCGCTACGCTGGGGCTGTTCCTGTCGCTGATCGTCATTCTGGGCACCCGGATGCTGCTGGGTGAAGCCACGTTCAATCAGTGGGGCTGGCGCATTCCGTTCCTGCTGTCGGTTGTGCTGCTGGCGGTGTCGATCTACATCCGCCTGTCGATGAACGAATCCCCCGCCTTCAAGCGCATGAAGGAGCACGGTCGCACCTCGCGCGCCCCGCTGACCGAATCCTTTGGCCGCTGGCGCAACCTCAAGGTGGTGATCCTGGCGCTACTTGGCCTGACCGCCGGTCAGGCGGTGGTTTGGTATACGGGCCAGTTCTATGCGTTGTTCTTCCTGACGCAGAGCCTGCGGGTCGACTCCGGTACGGCCAATGTGCTGGTCGCCATCTCCCTGTTGATCGGTACGCCGTTCTTCATCGTCTTCGGCACACTGTCCGATCGCATCGGTCGCAAGCCGATCATCATGACCGGCTGCCTGCTGGCGGCGCTGACCTATATCCCGTTGTTCAAGGCGCTGACCCATGCTGCCAACCCCGAGCTGGCAGCGGCTCAGGAGAAGAACCGTGTGGTGGTGATGGCCGACCCGGCGGAGTGTTCGTTCCAGTTCAACCCGACCGGTACGACCCGCTTTACCAGCTCCTGCGACATCGCCAAGCAGATGCTGGCCACCCAGTCGGTGAGCTATGAGAACGCCACAGGACCGACCGGTTCGCCGGCGACGATCACGGTTGGCCACACCGTGATTCAGAGCTACAGCAGCCAGCGACTCTCCCCTGAGGAAGCGCGCCGCATGGACAGCGAGTTCCGCCGGGTCGTGACCGAGACACTGCGGGCGGCGGGCTACCCGGCCAAGGCGGACCCGGCGCGGGTCGATTCGGTTCGGATCGTGATGATCCTGTCGATCCTGCTGATCTTCGTCACGATGGTCTACGGGCCGATTGCGGCGATGCTGGTCGAGCTGTTCCCGACCCGCATCCGCTACACCTCGCTGTCGCTGCCGTACCACATCGGCAACGGCTGGTTCGGGGGGCTGCTGCCGACCATGTCCTTCGCGATCGTGGCCCAGACCGGCAATATGTACAGCGGGCTGTGGTACCCGATCATCGTCGCCGGCGTGACCTTCGTGATCGGCACGCTGTTCCTGCGCGAGACCAAGGATGTGGATATCTACGCACGCGACTGAGGCCGCAGTGCCACAGCCCTGAACTCTGCAAGCCGGCCGTCAGGGCCGGCTTTGCATGATGGACCCCTGTTTAACGCGACCGAAGTCGCCGGGAGTCTGTCATGTGGAAACTTGTCGCCGGGTTCATCGTTCTGGCCGGAGCTGCCCTGTTCCTGATCAGCAAGGCGGGGGCTCAGATCGATATGAGTGGTGAAAAGCACGGCGTCGAAACGACGGCCCCGAGTGCCTCAGGTTCGCACTGAGCGCAGCGTTCTTTCGTCCTCGGGCGTGCGGAGCCGGCGCTGCAGCGCGCGCAGGACCGCACCGATGCCGGGCAGGTGGTGGTAGAGCTCGGCGGCGGCGTCCCAGTAGTCGCGGTGCAACACGATCAGCCCCTCGGCATCGAAGCGCAGGTGGCTGCTGCCGTGAATCCGGCCCGGATGCCAGCGCGAAGGCGTGAAGCTGAAATCCCAGATCAGCATGGCTTGCTGTGGCGTGGCCAGTGACTCGTGCACCTCGAACCGCGGGGCTTCCAGCGTGTCGAACATGTGAGCGAAGACCTGCCGGATCGCTGCGCGCCCGACCACCGCATTGAAAGGATCGACGAACCGGGCCTGCGGCGCGTAGCACTGCACCAGCCGATCCAGAGTGTCCGGGGTCAGGTGCTCGAATACCGAGATCAGCTCGGTGAGCGTCGGCGGGTGGGCCGGCTTCATCGCTCGGCTCCCCGGTGGGTCAGGCGCTGGGTGAGCGCGAAGGCCAGCCGGTCGCTCAGCAGCCCGAGCAGCGCCAGCGTCCGAAGCACGCGGCTGAATCGGCGCGGAAAGTTGATGTCGAAGCGTCCGGCGGACCATCCGGCCAGGATCTCCTGCGCCGCCTGATCGGGCGTCAGCAGGGCTGGCATGTCGAAGTCGTTCTGCGCCGTCAGCTCGGTGGCGACAAACCCTGGGTTGATCACCGAAACCCCCAGGCCCAGAGGGCGCAGCTCCTGGTACAGGGTCTGCGCCAGACTGATGAGCGCTGCCTTGGTCGGACCGTAGGCCAGGGCGCGCGGCAGTCCGCGGTAGCCGGCTACGCTGGCGACCAGGCTGATGTGGCCGTGCCCTTGAGTCAGCAGGATCGGCAGCACGTGGTGCAAGGCCCGCAGGGCGCCGACATAGTTGATCTGCTGGTGGCGCAGCATCTCCGGCAGATCAAAGGCCCAGGCCCGCACCGGCCGGTAGTGGCCCACGCAGTACATCACCAGATCGAGCGGGTCGTTGCCGAGCCGGTGGCGCAGCGCGGCGACGCTCGCCTCGAACTGCGGTGCCTCGTCGATGTCCAGCGGCAAGGCCCAGGCCGCGGCATGCCGCTCACAGAACTGCGCCAGCGCTTCGGCCCGTCGCGCCGAGACAATCACCCGGGCACCAGCGCGGGCCAGGTGTTCTGCCGTGGCCAGGCCGATGCCGCTGGAGGCCCCGATCACCCAGACGGTTCGGCCGCCCCAGTCGCGAATCGGTGGATTGCTCGGCCTCATGGCGGGGACAGTTTCCGGAAGGCCAGGGTGACTTCGCCCAGCCGCAGACCGAACTTGCTCATCGTTGCCCGGTTCAGCAGGGTCTGGTCGTCCATCAGGAACATCCAGTCGTCGAACTGCACCGCATAGCGCCGTTCGCCCACCGGCAGATCGAGGGTGTAGCGCCAGCGCAGTGCATTGCCTGCCGACTCGCCCTGGGCTTCGCCGATCACGTCGGCCGCCCGGCCGATGTAGCGACCGTCAGGCAGCCGGGTCAGGTGCCAGACGCGGCGCTCGGTGCTTCCGTCGCTGTAGCGGAAGTCCTCCTCCAGCGTGCCCTGGTCGCCCTGCCAGCGAGCCTTCATGTGCACGATGAAACGGCGCTGCACCTGTCCGGAGCGATCGCTGAACAGACCATGGGCGATCAGATCGCCGTCGAAATAGCGGCGCAGGTCGAGTTGCGGTTGCTCGCTGGCGTAGTCGTGCACCTCCGGTCCGGCGCAGCCCGACAGGAGCGTGCTCAGACCCGTGAGCAGCGCCAGGATTGCGGCTCTCATGGCGATGGGTTCCCTCAGAGTCGGCGCAGCGTGAACTGCACGACGTCGGTATTGCCGGCATCAAAGGCCGCTTCGCAGTAGCCCAGATAGAACTCCCAGGTCCGCATGAAGGGCTGATCGAAGCCGAGTGCGGTGATCTCGGTCGAGGCCGCCAGAAAATTCCGGCGCCAGCGCCGCAGGGTCTCGGCGTAGTCCGGCCCGAAGTTCAGCTGACGCTCGACCACCAACCCGGCCTGCCGGGCTGCCTCGGTGAACGCGCTGACGCTGGGCAGCATGCCGCCGGGAAAGATGTACTGCTGGATGAAGTCGGTGGAGCGGCGATAGCGCTCGAACAGATCCTCGCGAATCGTGATGCTCTGGATGCAGGCTCGGCCGCCCGGTTTGAGCAGGCGGGCCAGTGCGCTGAAGTATTGCGGCCAGTAGCGTTCCCCCACCGCCTCGAACATCTCGATCGAGACCACGGCATCGAAGGGGCGGGCGTGCAGCTCGCGGTAGTCCTGCAGCCGAAGGTCGACCCGCTCGGACAGGCCGGCCTGCACCAGACGCTCCTGAGCCCAGTCGAGTTGCTCGGTCGACAGCGTCAGCCCGGTGACCTGGGCACCGCGCAGCGCCGCCGCCTCGGCCATCGCGCCCCAGCCGCAGCCGATCTCCAGCAGGCGCTGTCCCGGGCGCAGACGCACTTCGTCCAGGGCACGGGCCATCTTGGCGTATTGCGCCTCGATCAGCGGCTGTTCGACATTGCCCCCGAACCAGGCGGCCGAGTAGCTCATGCTCGGGTCGAGCCAGCGGGTGTAGAAGTCGTTGCCGAGGTCGTAGTGCGCGTGGATGTTGCGCCGGCTGCCGGTGCGGCTGTTGTGGTTGCGCAGGTGTCTCAGTCGGGCCAGCAGCGAGCCCCACCAGCTGCCGTAGATCGCCTGTTCGATCGTGGCCCGGTTGTTCAGAAACAGCTTGAGCAGGCCGGGCAGATCGGGGGTGCTCCAGTGGCCGTCGATGTAGGACTCGGCCAGCCCGATGTCGCCCCGGCTCAGGCAGGCGCTGGCCACCTGCCAATCGTGCCAGCGCATCGCTGCACGCGGCTCGGCCCCGGCGGGGCCGCAGTGCATCTGGGTGCCGTCGGGCAGCTGCACCTCGAGCGCACCTTGATCGATGCGATCGAGCAACCGAAGCACGCTGCGGGCGGCGACGGGTCGGCGGGTAGGGCCGCCCATCACCGGGCTGGCCGTGGAGGATGCGGTGGTGTTCATCGAGGGAACCTCATCGACTGACCAGCGGTGGAGGCTGATCGGGTTTTCGGTGGAATGGCACTCCCTTCCACCACAGCCGGAGTGCCTGCCAGTGGATGCGCGCGATCACGCCCAGCGCGAAGCCGGGGCTGCGCAGCACCTGGCGATTCAGGGTCGACGCCTCCAGCGGTTGCAGCGCCCCGCTGAGACTGGTCAGCAGCAGCGGCTGACCGTCGGCATCGTCCAGTTCGACCCGGGCGACGAGGCGGTCAGTGCGGTCGCTGTCCTGGGTGCGCAGGAACCGGAAGCGGTAGCGCCCTTCCGGGCGGCAGAACGGCGAGACGTGAAAGACCTTGCGGGCGGTCAGCTCGCGCCCCCAGGCCACGTCCGGCCCGTCCAGCAGGTAGAGATGCCGCTCGCCGAAGGTGTTGTTGACCTCGGCGCCGACCGCTCTCAGGCTGCCGTCGGCCCGCTGCACGTACCAGAAGCTCACCGGCTTGAAGGCCCAGCCGAACAGCCGTGGAAAGGTCTGCAGCCAGATTTCCTCGCCCGCCGCGCTGACGAAACCGGCCTGGGCCAGCTGCTCCTCAAACCAGGCCAGCGCATCCGGCCCGCCCTGGCCGTGGTCCCGATCGGCAAAGCCGGCGGCCGCCCAGCGGTTGCGGGGCGGCCCGCCGCAGCGGCCATCGCGCCAGGCGCGCATCGGCAGCAGCAGGAACCAGCCGGCGTAGGCGAAGCGGTGCGTCACCGGCCCGAGGCGCTCGTGCCGGATCTGACCCACGCCGATCCAGGGTTGCATCAGGCGCTCCGTCCAAGGCGCAGCTGCACCGCTTCTGCGGCCGCCTGACCGGAGCGCAGGCCGTCTTCATGGAAGCCGTAGCCGGTCCAGGCGCCGCAGAACCAGGTGTTCTGCTGGCCCTGCAAATGGGGCAGATGCTGCTGAGCCAGCAAGGCGGCCTGATCAAAGACCGGATGGGCGTACTGAAAGCTGCGCAGCACGCGGTCCTGCCGGGGCGGCCGCACCGGGTTGAGCGAGACGATCACCGGCTCGGCAAAGGGCAGCGGTTGCAGCTGGCTGATCAGGTAGTGCAGGCAGACCTGCCGGTCCTCCTGCATCGGGTTGAGGCTGCGCTCGTAGTTCCAGGCGGCCCAGACGGCGCGACGGCTCGGCAGCAGGGCTGCATCGGTGTGCAGCACGGCCTGGTTGTCCTGGAAGCGAATCGATCCGAGGATCTGGCGCTCCTGCGGGCTGGCCTGGGCGCCCAGCAGGGAGAGCGCCTGATCGGGGTGACAGGCCAGCACCGCGGCATCGAAACGCTCCGGGCCGGCGGCGCTACGCACCTCGACGCCCTGGCCTGGCCCGAACCGCCGGACCTCGAGCACCGGGCTGGAGGTGCGCACCTCGGTGATGCGATCGACCATCTTCTGCACATAACAGCGCGACCCGCCTGCCACCGTGTACCACTGGGGCCGGTCAGTGACCTGCAGCAGGCCGTGGTTGTGGCAGAAGTGCACCAGGGTGCCGAGCGGGAAGCTCAGCATCTGCCGGGTCGGGCACGACCAGATCGAAGCGATCATCGGCAGCAGATAGCCGGTGCGGAAAGCCTGACCGTAGCCCCGTTCGTCGAGAAACTCGCCGATCGTGCGGTGGCTCAAACGTTCCGGGTGATGCCCCTCGGCCAGCGCCGTGGCCTCGCGGTTGAAGCGCAGGATGTCGCGCAGCATGCCCAGGAAGGCCGGCCGCAGCAGATTGCTGCGCTGGGCAAAGACGGTCGACAGGCTGTGGCCGCTCCATTCGAGGGGCGACCCGAGGCGGGCATGGTCCTGCACCGAAAACGACATGTCGGAGGGCGCCACCTTGACCCCCAGGTCCTCGAACAGCTGGCATAGCCCCGGATAGGTGCGGCGATTGAAGACCAGAAAGCCCGTGTCCACCCCGTGCGTGACCCGCTGTCCGCGGGTATCGGGCAGCGTCACATCCACGGTATGGGCATGGCCGCCACAGCGCGGTTCGGCTTCGAAGAGCGTGACTCGAAGCCCCGGCGCAGCAGACAGTTGCGAGGCTGCGGTCAGACCCGCAACACCCGAACCGATGACAGCAACCCGTTTGTTCATGATGTGTCATAGACAAAATAGCAATTGACGCCAGTCTAGTAGACTTTTTGTTGGTTTGCACAATCTTGTCCAAGACAGTCTTTCGACGACAATGGGCGGGTGTCCGATCCGTCTCCGCTGTCATCCAGGGTTGAATCCATGTCCGATGCCGATCGATCCCTTGCGTTCGTCGCCGAGCCGCTCCTGCTCAACATCGCGGCCGTCGAGCGTGATACCCGCATCGGCAAGGACACGCTGCGGGTCTGGGAGAAGCGCTACGGTTTTCCGCAGCCCCGGCGCGATGCCAACGGCGAGCGGATCTATCCGGTCGAACAGATCGAGCGCCTGCGTCACATCCGGCGGCTGCTGGATGCCGGCTACCGTCCTGGTCGGGTGGTCGGACTGGAGCTGGGGGCGCTGATCGAGCTGGACCGACGTAGCGCCCCCGAGCCCGAGGCGCTGTCCATACCCGCGGCCGAACCGGGGAGCGAGACGTCGTCGGTGCCTTCGGTCGTCCTGCAACTGCTGCGGCAGCACGATGTGGCGGGGCTGCGCGGCACGCTCGGCCAGGCTCTGCTGCGCCATGGGCTGGGCCGATTTGTCACTGAGGTGGCCGTGCCGGTGATGCGCGCCATTGGCGAGGCCTGGGTGCGCGGGCGTCTGCAGGTCTTTGAGGAACACCTCGGCCGCGAAGTGCTGGAGACGGTGCTGCGTACGGCCTTGGCCGGAACGCCGGCCCCGGCAGATCGCGGGGAGCCCCGGATCGTGCTGACCACGCTGCCCTTCGAGGCGCACGGGATGACGCTGTTAATGGCCGAGGCGCTGTTGGGGGTCGAGGGCTGCGCCTGTATGAATCTCGGTATCCAGACCCCGCTGCGCGACGTCGTCCTGGCGGCGCAGGCCCATCAGGCCCGCATCGTGGCGCTGAGCTATAGCGCTGCGGCCAGCCCGGGGCAGATCGTGCAAAGCCTGATCGAGCTTCGACAGGCGCTGCCGCCGTCGATCGAGGTGTGGGCGGGCACCACGGTGCCGCTCCGGCGCGAGATCGAGGGGGTGCGCTGCCTGGACCGTCTCGAAGGCATCGCCGACGAGGTGCGCCGCTGGCGCAGGCTCAATGGGCCGGCGTCTGCTCCAGGTGCTGCCTGATCGCTTCGATCTGCTCGGGCGATAGCCGGCCGGACTGCCGGGCCAGATCCAGCTGATACAGCGACAGCACGCGGTACAGCGCCCCGTGCGTCGGGCCGAGTGCATCGAGGGCTTGCAGATGGCGCTCGATCACGCCGAGGTCGCCGCGCGAGATCGGCCCGGACAGCGCTCCGGCCGTGCCGCGGGCAGAAACCGCCTCCAGCGTGCCGCGGGCCAGCGGCAGCAGCGCCTGCAAGGCGGCCGCCTCGTCAAGCCCGAAGCTACGCCATAGGCCCACCGCTTCGTGCAGTGCCGGCAGCAGAAAGCTGGCGGCAAAGCCGGCGGCGGCGTGATAGCGCGCCCGCGCACCGGCCGGCAGCTGGATCGGCTTGAGCGCCAGCGAGCGGGCCACCTGCTCCAGCAGAGCTTGATCGGCCTCCTCGCATTCGATCGCCACGGTGCTGCCCGGCAGCGTGGCGCGGGCGCGCTGCGG
>DALYHR010000051.1:0-10616 GCA_031970775.1 Burkholderiaceae bacterium
TGCTGCCGCTGCGGGCCTGCAGCAGTATCCGCCGGCCTGCCTGTATGTGCTGGCGACCCCAATTGGCAATTTCGCGGATCTGAGCCTGCGCGCCATCCACGTGCTGACTCAGCTCGATGCCCTGGCTTGCGAGGACACCCGCGTGACCGCTCCGCTGCTGCAGCGGCTGTGCCTGAGCGTGCCGCTGCTGGCGGTGCACGAACATAACGAGGCCGAAGCAGCCGGTCGGGTGATCGAGCTGCTGCGCCAGGGGCAGCGGGTGGGTTTTGCCAGCGATGCCGGCACACCGGCGGTGTCCGACCCCGGGGCGCGGCTGGTGGCGGCGGTGCGGGCTGCCGGGTTGCGGGTGATGCCACTGCCCGGGGCCAGCAGCGTCTCGACCGTGCTGTCAGCGGCCGGTGCCTGGCTTCAGGGCGCCGGTGCGGACGGGGCGGCTGAGGGCTACCGGTTTGCCGGGTTCATGCCAGCCAAGGGGGCGGTGCGCGCTCAGGCCGTGGCGCGAGCGGTGGCTGAACCGGCGGCCTGTGTACTGTTTGAGGCCCCCCATCGCATCCGGACCCTGGCGGAGGAGTTGGCGGCCGAGCAGGCCCGGCAGGGCCGCAGCCGGCAGGTGACGATCGGACGCGAGCTGACCAAACAGTTTGAGCAGATCAAGACGCTTGCCGTGGCCGATCTGCCCGGTTGGCTGGCCGCCGAGTCGGATCGCTGCCGGGGCGAGTTCGCTCTGGTGCTACACCCAATCCCGTTGGCGCCGGACAGTGCGCTGGAGCAGGGCGATGCACAGGCGCAGCGCTGGCTCAAGCAGCTGATGCCGCTGCTGCCGCTGCGGCAGGCGGTCGATTTGATTGCCGAGACGCTGCCGGCTCCGCGCAAACGGGTCTATCAGCTGGCGCTGACGCTGCGCGAGGCCGAGGAAGCCGCCGCCGCAGAAACACCCGAAGACGACGGCCCCGGAGCGGGTTGAGCCACCGGTGTCAGGCTGGGCTGACTGACGTTGCGGGCGAGGATGTTGGAGAACTCCTCCATGAAGGTGTCCATCTGCATGCCAATGCGGTCGATATCGCGCGCGAAGCGGTTGTAGGCGATCACCGCCGGGATGGCGGCAAACAGGCCGATGGCGGTGGCGACCAGCGCCTCCGCGATACCGGGCGCCACGGTAGCCAGGGTGACCTGCTGCAGGTTGGACAGGCCCGTAAAGGCGTGCATGATCCCCCAGACCGTACCAAACAGGCCGATATAGGGCGAGACCGAGCCGACGGTGCCGAGGAAGGACAGGCGCGACTCGACCACGTCCATTTCGCGCTGCAGGCTGGCGCGCATCGCTCGGCGCGCGCCGTCAAGCAGAGCACCGGTGTCAATGATGCGGCGCTCGCGCAGCTTGAGGAACTCGCGCATGCCGGCCGTGAAGATGCGCTCGATCGGGGCAGCCACGGAGTTGCTATTGCGTTCGCTGCTGCCGTAGAGCTCCTGCAGGCTGCGTCCGCTCCAGAAGTCGCGCTCGAAGGCCTCATTGAGCTGGCGCACGCGCGACAGTCCGATCAGTTTGGCGAAGATGACGGTCCAGCTGGCGACCGAGACCGACAGCAGCAGCGCCATGACGAGCTGCACCACCAGGCTGGCCTGGGTGACGAGGTGCAGGATGTTCAGATCCTGGTTCATGAATGAAGGCGAGTAAGGGGTCGTAATCAGGCGAAATTCGGGGCGATTCGCGCCAGCAGTTCGGCGGGAATCCGGCTCGGACGGAAGCGTTCGGCATCGACACAGCCCACCCGAATCCGGCCTTCGCAGAGCAGCGGGCCGCTGGCATCACCGCGGCGTACCTGCTGGTCGATCACCAGACTGGCCCGGCCGGCTTCGGCCACACGAACGCTGACGTCGAGCCAGTCATCCAGGCGGGCTGGAGCCCGGTAGTTGAGCTGTGCCGAGGAGACGACAAACAGCAGTTGATGTTGGTGGCGCAGGTCTTCCTGGCCGACACCGAGGCTGCGCAGCCATTCGGTGCGGGCCCGCTCGAGGAACTTGAGGTAATTGGCATAGAACACCACGCCGCCGGCGTCGGTGTCCTCCCAGTAGATGCGCAGCCCCAGGTGAAAGGGGGCGGCGGGGGTATTGGCGTCAACTGCAGCCATGAGGCAAGGAGTCTCCGGGCTTTTTCAGTGTTTCTGCAGCAAGTTCATCAGCACCACCGTGATCCCGGCAGCGACCCCGCCTGTCAGCAGCATCGGTGCAATCCGGCGTAGCCCGCTGGCCAGACGCCCTGCAGGCCCGCGGGAGAAACGGTCCAGGCGCATCGAGGTCTCGCCATCCGGATGGTCCGCCAGCCAGGCACGCAGCTCGGATGACATCTGGGCCGCTCCGGCAAAGCGTTGTTGCGGGCTGCGCGCCATGGCGCGGGTGGCGATGGCGATCAGCTCCGACGGCAGTGATGGGTCGATCTGCTCGAGCGGTCGGGGATGGCCCTTCTGCACTGCTGCCGTAATCTCTTCGAGCGAGCGGCCTCCGAAGGCTTTCTCTCCGCACAGCAGCTCGTAGAACATCACACCCAGGGCGTAGACGTCGGTCCGGGCATCGGTGGGATTGCCCTGGATCTGTTCTGGTGCAGCGTAATAGGGCGAGCCAAACACAGGCTGCCCCGGCAGTTCACTGCGGTAGGCGACGCTGGCGGTGCCGAAATCCAGCACCAGGGGCTTGGACGGGCCGGTCATGAAGATGTTGCCGGGCTTGATGTCGCGGTGAATCACACCACGGCTGTGGGCGTAGGCCAGCGCATCGGCCACCCGGCGCACGATCAGGGCTGCCTCGATCGGCGACGGCCGCCAGCCCAGCCGGAGCATCTGCGCCAGATCGCGGCCGTGCAGCAACTCCATCGCGATGTAGGCGCCTTCTGGGCTGAGACCGGCGTCATGAACCGTGACGATGTGCTTGTGGCTGAGGTTTGCCGCAGCACGGGCTTCGCCGAGAAAGTCGGGCGACGCCCGACGGGCATCCCCCATGGGCAGGTCGATCGGCACCGTCTTGATGGCGACCAGACGCGACAGCAGCGGATCGTAGGCGGCCCAAACGGTGCCGATGCCGCCCTTGCCGAGGTGGTACTTGAGCTGGTAACGCCCGATGTGACCGACGGTCGGCAGGGCCATCACCCGCTCGGCTGCATCCGGGGTATCCGGCCGATCGTGGCTGGGCCAGATCGAGTCGGACAGATCCTGCCCGCGGTGCCCGCCCGGATCTCCATAGAGATCGGTCAGTTCACCGGGAAGCGTCGAGTGACCCGTGTCCGTGGCCTCGGACTGATGGGACGGTGCTGGGGCACGGCGCATGGGTTCTCGGCTGAGCTGGGGCGGTTCGGAGCGGACTGAAGCAGGAGGCGACCGGGCCGGGTGAATCAGCGACGACGCTGCGTACGCACCGATGCCACTTCGTCGGGGCGAAGATCGGCGGCACAGCGGTCCAGCACCCCGTTGACGTACTTATGGCCATCGGTGCCACCGAAGGACTTGGCCAGTTCGACGGCTTCGTTGATGGCGACCCGGTACGGCACATCGACACAGTGCTTGAGTTCATAGACCCCGATCAGCAGCACGGCGTGCTCGATCGGTGAGAGGTCCTGAATGCGGCGGTCCAAGTGGGGCTGAAGATGGCCGTCAAGCTCGACCGCATCACGGATGCAGCCCTCGAGCAGGCGGGCCAGATGGCCCTGGTCGCTTTGGCCGTGCCCGTCCTGTTCACCCATGTGGGACAGGATCACGCCGACCTCGCCGCGCGAGATCTGCCATTCGTACAGACCCTGCAGGGCCAGTTCACGGGCACGGCGCCGGGCCGATTTGGGTCGGGCTGCGTTCGGGGCTGCAGCGGGGGTGCGCGCTTCGCTGGTCGGGGTAGCCGAATCGTTCAAGTCAGTTCTTCCAGAAGGTTGGCCATCTCCACGGCGACGCGGGCGGCATCGAGCGCCTTGTCCTCGACGCGGGCTTCGGCCTGCGCGGTGTTTTCGACCGTCAGGATGGCATTGGCAATCGGTACGCCGTAATCGAGGCTGACGCGGCTCACGCCGCTGCCGCTCTCGTTGGCGACCAGTTCGAAGTGGTAGGTCTCACCCCGGATGATGCAGCCCAGGGCGACCAGGGCATCGAAGTCGTCGCTGTCGGCCAGGGCCTTGAGTGCAATCGGCACTTCCAGGGCGCCGGGCACCGTGACCAGACGGATATCGCGCTCCTTGACGCCGAGTCGGAGCAGTTCCAGACGGCAGATCTGTGCCATCCGATCGGTAATGCCCGCATTGAAACGGGCCTGCACGATGGCCACGGACAAGCCCTTGCCATTGAGGTTGATTGCCTGTCCCTTGTCTGCATTCAGCATGGTGAGCTCCCGAAGAGTTGGTGTCGTGGTCCAGCGCTGGTGTAGGCCGTGGCAACGCGCCTACCGGTCAGGTTGCCGGCTGGAAGCCGGTGACCTCCAGACCATAGCCGGCCATGCTGGGCATGCGCAGCTGATTGCTCAGCACCCGCATCCGGCGCACGCCGAGTTCACGCAGGATCTGGGCCCCCACACCATAGGTGCGCAGGTCCGGAGCGGCCCGGGTCGGGGTCGCAGTCTGCGCTGCCTGCCCGAAGCGGGCCAGCATCGAAGCCGCTTCCTGGCTGCAGTTCATCAGCACAGCCACGCCCTGGGGGGCCTCCTGCAGGGCACGCAGCGCCTTGGGCAGGGCCCAGGAATGCTGATGCGCCCCTGCGTCGAGCAGATCCAGCACCGACAGCGGTTCATGCACCCGCACCAGAACTTCATCCTCGGGCGCCCACTGTCCGTGAACCAGCGCCAGGTGAACCTGACCGGTGCGGTCGCGGAAGGCGTGCCCGACGAATGGGCCCCAGGGGGTGTCGAGCGACTGAGCGGGGGCGACCCGATCGATCAGGGTCTCATTGCGGCTGCGGTAGGTGATCAGGTCGGCGATCGTGCCGATCTTCAGGCCGTGCTGGGCTGCGAACTCGCGCAACTGCGGCAGTCGGGCCATCGTGCCGTCGTCGTTCATGATCTCGCAGATCACCGATGCAGGCGTCAGCCCGGCCATGCGGGCCAGATCGCAGCCCGCCTCGGTATGACCGGCGCGCATCAACACACCGCCGTCCTGAGCCTGCAGCGGAAAGATGTGGCCGGGTTGCACCAGATCGTGGGCCAGGGTGTCGCGGGCGACCGCCACTTGCACGGTGCGGGCCCGGTCGGCCGCCGAGATGCCGGTGGACACGCCGGTGGCCGCCTCGATCGAGACGGTAAAGGCGGTGCCGTGACGGGTGCCGTTGCGCGGCACCATCGGGGGTAGCCGCAGATGCTCGCAGCGCTCGCGGGTCAGAGTCAGGCAGATCAGCCCGCGGCCGTACCTGGCCATGAAGTTGATGGCTTCGGGCGTGACGCAATCGGCCGCCAGGACCAGATCGCCTTCGTTCTCACGGTCCTCCTCGTCGACGAGGATGACCATGCGTCCGGCCGCCAGTTCGGTGACCAGTTCAGGGATGGGAGAAATCGACATGGCGCGAATTGTAGGCGGGGGCCGTTCAGCCCACCGATCCGCGCAGCCCCGAAGTTGTCACCGGTCTGTGACAGCGTGGCGACGGAATCCACTCCGAGTGGGGTTTGTAACCAGACTTTTCCGGTCTTGGCGGCCTTTCTGGGGATGCCGAGAATCCCGCATCCTTTAAACACACCGCCCGGATCACCGAGCCCGGATGCCGCGCAACCCAATGGGCCTTCAGATGGGAGAGTTGCCGCAGACACCCAGACCGTCGTCGACCGACGCGCCGCGTCGGATCGAGTGGGTCCGGCTCGCGCTGCGCCCCGTCGGACTGTCGGTGTTCATGCTGACCGTGCTGTGGCTGGCGGTGTCGTACCAAAGCGCGCGAGACACCCGCCAGGCCCTTCACCAGGCCGAGGTCGACCTGGGCAACCTGAGCCGGGCCGTGGCCGAGCACACGTCCAAGACGCTCGAAGGTGCCGATCAGGTGCTGCGCTTTCTTCGGCTGGCCTATCGCGAGAATCCACGCCAATTCGATATGGCGGCCTATCTGCGCGATCGGCAGATCATCGACTCGGCCTTTCACCTGATCACGGTGATCGGGCCGGACGGACGGGTGAGCCATTCCTCTCGCCCGTTCCAGCGCATTGATCTCAGCGATCGGCCGCATTTCCGCATCCACGCGGACAGCTCGGGGGATGTCATGTACATCAGCCAGCCGGTGCTCGGTCGGGTGTCGGGCAAATGGTCGATTCAGCTGACGCGCCCGATCCGTGGCCCGAAAGGGGCCTTCGATGGCGTGGTGGTGGTTTCGCTGGCTCCGGAGTCCCTGACCGGCTTCTATGACGATGTCAATGTCGGATCGCGTGGGGTGATCGAACTGATCGGCATCGACGGAGTCGTTCGGGCTCGAGCGCCGGCATTGAGCACTCCGGAGGGCCGCAGCCTCAAGGAACAGTCGGTGTTCCAGGCCGCCTTGTTGCAGTCCACCGGCACCCTGACCGATCGCTCGGCTTCTGACGGGATCGAACGGCTCTATGCCTTTCGCACGCTGGAGCCCTACGGACTGATAGTCATGACCGGTATGGCGGTCGAGGAGATCCTGGCCGATGCTCGCATCAACGCACGCAACTATCGGGCTGCGGCGGTCGCCATCTCGCTGGTGATCCTGGCCTTCCTGAGCAGCTTGTTGATTTCGCTGGCCCGACAGATCCGCATGGTCGATGAGATGCGGCGCAGCCAGCGGCTGGCCCAGGAGGCCAGCGAGATGAAGACCCGCCTGCTCGGCAGCGTCTCGCACGAGCTGCGCACGCCCCTCAACGGCATCCTGGGCTACGCCGAGTTACTGCACGATGGCCAGTGTTCCGAAGCCGAGCTGCGCGAGTTCTCCGGGGCGATCCATGCCAGCGCCCAGCATTTGAATCAGCTGGTCAATGCCTTGCTCGACATGACTCGCATCGAGGCCGGCACGATGCGCCTGATGATCGAGCGAGTTGATCTTCAGAATCTGCTGCTTCAATGCCATCGCATGAACATCGTGCAGGCGCAGTCCCGCGGGCTGGCCCTGGTGTTGGATGTAGACCCGCTGGCCGCGCATGTGCTAAGCACGGATCGGACCCGCGTGATGCAGATCGTCAACAATCTGCTGGCCAATGCGCTGAAGTTCACGAAACAAGGGCGAATCGTGCTGTCGCTGCGCAACGGCCCGGGTCCCGAGACCGGGGAGGGCCGCAGAAGTGTGTGCATTGGTGTCTCAGACAGCGGGATTGGCATCTCTGCGCAACAACTGACGAATATCTTCACGCGCTACCACATGCTCAGCTCCGAAGCTGTGCACGCTGGGCAGGGAGCCGGGCTGGGTTTGCCCTTGTCCCGGGATCTTGCACAGCTGCTGGGCGGTCGACTTGATATCGCGAGCGAGCCCGGAGAGGGCACCAGTGTCTCCTTGACGCTGCCCCTCGATGCCTCTTGAAACTCACCGTTTGAAACTCTAAGACGCCATGACACCCACCCCCACCAAGCGCGCCCTCGTGGTTGATGACAACCTGCTCAACAGTCGACTGGTGTCGCTGTTCCTGCACCGTCTGCAGTGGGAGACGCAGGTCTGCGACAACGGCGAGGATGCGTTGGAGGTGCTGCGCCACTGGCACGCGGATCTGGTTCTGCTTGATCTGCGCATGCCCGGCCTGGGTGGCGAGGAGATCTGTCGGCTGATTCGGGAGGATCTGGGGCTGAGATCCACGCCGGTGATCGCCTACACCGCCCACCGCGCCCCGGAGGATCGGGGCCGGATGATGTCGTGGGGCTTTGACGGCCTGCTGGTCAAGCCGATCTCCTTCAACGACGTCCGTCTGATCAGCGACGAGTTTTCGCCGCACCTGCCGGTGGAGGAGGGTTCAGCCGCCCCCCCGCCGGCTGGCCCGGCCCACTGAACCCCCAATCTCGCGGTGTTCAGGCCGAGGCGGCCGGGGTGCCAGCTCGCCAGGTCGTCACGGCCTGACGGGTCAGCAGCAGCACCTGGTCATGCCCGGCACTGGTTTCAAGCCAGATCGCTTCCAGCCCGGGGAAGGCCTGCTCGAAATAGCTGCGTTCGTTGCCAATCTCCAGCACCAGCACGCCAATCGGGCTGAGCACATCCACCAGACCGTGAACCAGATCGCGCACGAAATCCATGCCGTCCTGACCCCCGTCCAGGGCGATCACCGGCTCGGCGTGGTACTCGTTGGGTAGCCGGGCCATTGCGGCGCTGTTGACGTAGGGCGGATTGCACAGGATCAGGTCGTAGGGGCCGTGGATACTGGATAGCCCGTTGCTCTCGATCAGGGTGATCCGCTCCGACAAGCCGTGACGCTGAACGTTGATGCGGGCTACTTCGAGCGCGTCATGTGACAGATCACTGGCGTCGATCTGAACCTCGGGCCAGAACAGGCCCGCCAGCACAGCCAGACTGCCGTTGCCGGTGCACAGGTCGAGCACACGCTGAGTCTGCGCGGACAGCCAGGAGTCGAAGGTGCCGTGGGCGATCAGCTCGGCGATGAACGAGCGCGGCACGATCACCCGCTCGTCGACGTAGAACGGTACGCCCTGCAGCCAGGCCTCGCGGGTCATGTAGGCCGCGGGCACTCGGCGCTCGATGCGCTCGCTGATCACCTGCCGGACCCGGGCGGCCTGCTCGGGGGCGATGATCATGTCGGCCAGATGATCAAGTTCGTTCAGTGGCTTGTTCAGCGCCCACAGCGTCAGCCAGGTGGCCTCGTCAAAGGCATTGGACGTGCCGTGACCGAAGTGCACGCCGGCGTGATGCAGCCGGCTGGCCATCGCGTCGATCAGCGCGATCAGGGTCGAGCCTGCCGGGGTGGCAGCGGCATTGGCGTTGTCCGGCGTCTCGGCGGCAGCCTGCCCGGAGACGAGGAGCTGTGCGGACGTTTCGGGCAGGCTGCGCCAGCGGGTCAGGGCGTCCTGGCTGATCAGCACCACCTGCTCGAAGCCGGCCTGCGTGTGCAGCCACAGCACTTTCAGGCCGGGAAAGGCCTGCTCGAAGGCCATGCGCGCATGACCAATCTCCAGCACCAAAGCCCCCTGGGGCGTCAGGACTGATTGCACCTGCGCGAGCAGTTGCCGGATGAATTCCATACCGTCTGCCGCCCCGCCGGACAGGGCCAGCCGAGGTTCGGCCTGCAACTCAGGGGGCAGTTGGGCGTACTCGCTTGGACTGATTCGGGGCGGGTTGCACAGAATCAGATCGTAGGGGCCGCGCACATGTTCGAGCCCCTTGCTGCGAATCAGCGTGATGGGGTCGGACAGAGCGTGTCGCTGCAGGTTCAGGCGAGCCACCTCCAGCGCATCGTGCGAGAGGTCGGAGGCGTCGATCTTGAGCCACGGCCACATCATCGCGGCCAGGACCGCCAGATTGCCGTTGCCGGTGCCGAGGTCGAGCACATGGCGGGCCCGTTGATCCAGCCAGGTGTCCAGCGAGCCGGAGACGATCAGCTCGGCGATGTGCGAGCGCGGCACGGCGCAGCGTTCGTCAACGTGGAAGGGCACGCCCTGCACCCAGGCTTCCTGCGTCAGGTAGGCGATAGGCACACGGCGGCGGATTCGCTCGGCTACGGCATGGCGTGCGCGAGCCTCGGCCGCCGGATCGACGTTGATGCGACTGGCGTCGTCCAGGGTTTCGGGTGAGAGGTCCAGGCTCCAGAGCACCAGCTGGCAGGCCTCTTCAAAGGCGCCCCCGGTGGCCAGCACATCGAACCAGATGCCTGAGCGGGCCAGTTGTTCGGCCAGATCATCGATCAGTCGAGCCATGCTCAGTCCGGCCTCGCTGGCGGCCTCGGTGCGGCGGTTGGGTCGACGCATCATGCTGCCCCCTCGGTCAGCACCCGGATCAGGGTGCCCAGGTAGATCCGGCACAACGGTCCGGCATCATCGGCGCGGAAGTGCTCATCGATCTGGTGAATGGTGGCGTTGATAGGGCCGAACTCGACCACTTCCGGACAGATCTGGGCGATAAATCGGCCGTCCGAAGTGCCGCCGGTGGTCGACAGCTCGGTCTCCAGTCCCTCGCAGACTTCGCGGATCGACTGCTGCAAGGCGCCGATCAGCCGGCCTGGCCGAGTCAGGAAGGGGCGGCCACCCAGCGTCCAGTCGATACGAAAGCTCAGGCCGTAGCGGGTCAGGACCGATTCAAGCCGCTCCTGCAGCCCTGCAGGGGTGGATTCGGTCGAGAAGCGGAAATTGAAGTCAGCCACCAGCTCGCCGGGGATGACGTTGGTCGCCCCGGTGCCGGCCCGGATGTTGGAAATCTGCCAGCTCGTCGGCGGAAAGTGGTCGTTGCCGTTGTCCCAGACCGTCGCCGCCAGCTCGGCCAGCGCCGGCAGGGCCAGATGGATCGGGTTGCGCGCCAGATGCGGGTAGGCGATATGACCCTGCCGACCCTCGACGGTCAGCCGGCCCGACAGCGAGCCGCGTCGGCCGTTCTTGATCATGTCGCCGAGCCGGTCGACCGAGGTGGGTTCGCCGACGATGCAGGCATCGAGTCGCTCGCCGCGGGCCTTGAGCCACTCGCAGACCTTGACGGTGCCATCGACCGAAGGGCCTTCCTCGTCGCTGGTCAGCA
>DALYHR010000052.1:0-10557 GCA_031970775.1 Burkholderiaceae bacterium
AAAGCTTTGGCGACGACACCGCCTCGATCCGCGCCTTCGGGCTGGACGTGGTGACCTCGCTGTGCGATCAGCTGCGCACTGCCGGCGTGCCGGCGCTGCACTTCTACACGATGAACACCAGCGGCTCGGTGCTGGAGATCGTGCGGCGGCTGGGTTAGTAAACGACGCGCCCGTCGTCGGTCGAGAGCGCCTGTTCGCAGCGGGTGGGCAACACCAGCCCGCGCGCAGCATCCTCCACCGCCCAGGTCAGGATGACCGGCGCCTGCGAGCGGACGCTGCCGAAGATGGTGGCGAAGGCCACATCGGCGGCATCGCGTCCGGTGCCCAGGCGCACGAAGGCCATCGGGATCGCGGTGCCGGACGGATCAAAGATGTACCAGCGCCCGCCCACGTAGGCTTCGACATAGGCGTGGAAGTCGGGCGGCCCCAGGGCGGGGTCGGCACCGTAATCCGTGCCGGTGACGAAACGGGCAGGAATGTTGACGGCGCGGCACAGCGCGATCATCAGGTGGGCAAAGTCGCGGCACACCCCGGCGCGTTCGATCAGCGTGTCGAACGCCGAGGTGGTCGAGTTCGACACGTTCGAAGTGAACTTCACATGGCGCTGCACCCAGTCCTGAATCGCCTTGACACGACGGTAGCCGCGCCACAGCCCGCCGAACTCGTCACCCGCCAGCCGCAGCAGCCGGTCGGACTGGCAATAGCGGCTCGGGTAGATGTAGCTGATCACCTCGGGCGGCAGCCGGTGCACCGGCACTTCGTCGAGCGTGGCCGGGTCGGCGACGTGGTGCGTCAGGTCAATCGTGGCGGCGTACGACACCTTGAGCGGCCCGGGCAGCGCCTGCAGCCGCATGTAGCGGGTGCGGGTGGCGGGGTCGGTGTGGATGATCGGCTCGACCGGCTGGCTCAGCACCAGTCGCTCGGCGACCACCTGCTGTCCGGGCGTCTGGGCCGCGTGGATGTTGAAGACGAAATCCGCGCCGGGCGGATCGATCTCGTAGTTCAGTTCTACATGCAGCTGGATGCGGATCATCTTGCGGTCCGGACCGAGCTGAACCACGGTCGTACCGGGATGAAGCTGGGGTGTCATCGGCGCAGTATGCGCTCCCTCACTCTGCTGGTGACTGCACAATCCACCGGCACTGAGGAGAACCCATGCCTTTATCCACCTACGGCCTGATCAAGGGCAGCGTCATCGGCCATCTGCGCGATGCCGACGACGACCACTATCAACTGCTGCTGCGCGGCGCCGCCGGGGCAATGCATCGCGTGGCGGTCAACGTGCGCTCCTCTGCCCCCAATGCACCTTCGACCGTGCTGTTTCGCAGCACCCCGACCCTGCCGCCGGCCTTCACGGCGCTGCTGCAGGCGCAGACCGATGGCGTTCACAAACTGCCGCGCAAGGCCGGCGGACTGGCAATCGACTATCTGCGCAGCGGCTTCGTGCGCACCGGGCTGATGCGCCCGCTCGCCCCCGATCTGCCGGGCGCGAACAACGATCTGAAGGATCAGCTCGAAACCGCCGTACTCAAGGCCATCGCCCAGCCCGGCGCCAAGGCCTACGCCTTCGGTGCGATCTGGGGCCCGGAAAAGACCAAACCGGACACCTACTTCCGCTTCACCCCGGGCAGCGGCATCCACGACATCCACATGAACCAGGGCAACACCGGCCGCTTCGCCGCCGACAACGGCTGCTGGCAGGACGGCGCCCTGATCCTCGAATACCCCGCCACTAAAACCTGGCGCGCTTTCTTCTTCGCCTTCCAGTCGCAGTCGTTCAAGACGGATGGGAAGGGGAATCCGCTGGGAGTCTGAGCGCAGACAATCTCTCGCAAGCTTCGGGCGCGCAGACTGCACCGAGGTGGCGACCCCAGGGAGAAATCATCGTGAATCAGCCGCTTCCGAGCGAGCGCGATATCTGCACCAAGCTCATCCTGCCGGCCTTGGTGCGGGCGGGCTGGGACATTCAGCGCCAGGTGCGCGAAGAGGTCACCTTCACTCAAGGTCGCGTGATCGTGCGAGGTCGGTTGCATACGCGGGGCGAGCGGCGGCGTGCAGACATCGTGCTCTATCTCCAGCCTCATCAGCCCATCGCTGTCATCGAGGTCAAGAAAAACACGCTGGCGATGGGTGCGGGCATGCAGCAGGCCCTCGATTACGCCGACGCGCTGCAAGTGCCTTTTGTCTTTTCGACCAACGGCGACGGGTTCCTGTTTCATGACCGCAGCGGCAGCAGCGCACTGCGGGAAACCGAACTCGGACTCGATGCCTTCCCGCCACCCGACGACCTGCGCCGCCGCTGGAGTCTGTGGCGCGGACTTGACCCCGAGCAGCAAACCCGCGCGCTGGCGCCGTACCACGATGACGGCTCGGGCCGGGCACCGCGCTACTACCAACTCAACGCCATCAACCGCACCGTCGAGGCCGTGGCGCGCGGGCAGGACCGCATCCTGCTGGTGATGGCCACCGGCACGGGCAAGACCTACACCGCCTTTCAGATCATCTGGCGCCTGTGGAAGAGCGGCCAGAAGAAGCGCATCCTCTTCCTGGCCGACCGCAACATCCTGGTCGATCAGACCAAGAACAACGACTTCAAGCCCTTCGGCGCGGCGATGACCAAGATCACCGGCCGCAAGATCGACAAGAGCTACGAGATCTACCTGTCGCTCTATCAGGCTGTCACCGGCACTGAGGAAGTCCGGAACGTCTACAAGCAGTTTTCGCCTGATTTCTTCGATCTGATCGTGATCGACGAATGCCATCGCGGCAGTGCCGCCGAGGACTCGGCCTGGCGCGAAATCCTCGACTACTTCAGCCAGGCCACGCACATCGGCCTGACCGCCACGCCCAAGGAGACCAAGGACGTCTCGAATCTGTCGTACTTCGGCGAGCCGGTCTACAGCTACAGCCTGCGCCAAGGCATCGACGACGGCTTTCTGGCGCCCTACAAGGTGGTGCGCATCGACTTCGACCGTGACCTGCAGGGCTGGCGCCCGCCCAAGGGCATGCTCGACAAGCACGGCAAACCGATCCCCGACCGGATCTACAACCTCAAGGACATGGACCGCGAGCTGGTGCTGGAGGCACGCACCCAGCAGGTGGCAGAGAAGGTCACCGAGTTCCTGAAAGCCACCGACCCGTTCCAGAAGACCATCGTCTTTTGCAGCGACATCGACCACGCCGAGCGCATGCGTCAGGCGCTGGTGAATCTGAACGAAGAGCGCGTCAACGAGAACCGCCGGTACGTCATGCGCATCACCGGCGATGACAAGGACGGCAAGGCCGAGCTGGACAACTTCATCAACCCCGAGAGCCGTTACCCGGTCATCGCCACCACCAGCAAGCTGATGACCACCGGCGTCGATGCCCAGACCTGCAGGCTCATCGTGCTCGACCAGCACATCCAGTCGATGACCGAGTTCAAGCAGATCATCGGCCGGGGCACGCGCATCAATGAGGACTACGGCAAGTACTGGTTCACCATCATCGACTTCAAGAAGGCAACCGAGCTGTTCGCCGACAAGAACTTCGATGGCGACCCGGTTCAGGTCTACGAGCCGGGTGAAGGCGAATCCTGCGTGCCACCAGACGACACTCAGCAGGGCCGGCTCCTCGATGATCCGACCGCCCTGTCCGAGTCCGGTCAGGGCGGCGATCTGCCCAAGCCACCTTCGCAGCCGCGTATCAAGTACGTGGTGCCTGCCACCGCCCTGAAGATCAGCGTCGTCGCCGAGCGGGTGCAGTACTACGGCGCCGACGGCAAGCTCATCACCGAGTCGCTACACGACTACACCCGCCAGTGCGTGAAAAAGCAGTTCAGCTCCCTGGACGACTTCCTGCGTCGCTGGAACAGCGCTGAGCAGAAGAAGGCCGTCATCGACGAACTGGCCGCCCAGGGCGTCATCTGGGAGGCGCTGCAGGATGAGGTGACTGCCAAGGGTGGCCCGACGCTCGACCCTTTCGACCTGATCTGTCACATCGTCTTCGGCCGCCCACCGCTGACGCGCCGCGAGCGGGCCGACAACGTGCGCAAGCGCGACCTGTTCGCCAAGTACCAGGGCACCGCCCGCCAGGTGCTGGAAGCCTTGGTTGAGAAGTACGCCGACAGTGGCGTCGAGCCGATTGAAGACTCGAAGGTGCTACTCCTGCCACCCTTCAGGGCATTGGGGGCGCCACTGGAACTGGTCCAGGCTTTCGGGGGTCGAGCCCGATATCACCAAGCCGTGAAGGAGCTGGAGCACGCCCTCTACGGTTGATTTACTCAGGGAGAAAACGCATGAAGATCATCTTCAGTCGCAAAGGGTTTGACGCTGAAAACGGCGGTATTCCCAGTCCGATCCTGCCCGACGGCACGCTGGTGCCCTTGCCGATTCCTTCGGATTCGGGCCGACCACTGGCCGAGATTCACTCACCCACCGGATCGCTGAGTCAGCTGGTCGCCGATCTGGGCGCGCGCGGACTGAGTTCGGATCAGCGGGTGCATCTGGACCCGGATCTGCGGGCGCAGTCGCTGTCCACGCGCCACCCGGACTGGCACCCGGCCTTCGGTCAGACCCACGCCGCACAGGGCCATCTGGCGCGCCAGGGTGTGGCCCCGGGGGACCTCTTCCTGTTCTTCGGCTGGTTCCGGCGCGTAGAGCTGCATGAGCAGCACTGGCGCTATGTGACCGATGCCCCTCAGCTGCATTGCCTGTTCGGCTGGTTGGAGATCGACCGAATCCTGTCGTTAGAGGACTCAAAGATCTCCGAGGACGATCTGCGCTGTTGGCATGACCACCCCCACGTACAGCTTCGCGGTGCGATGGGCTCTGGAAATACGCTCTATGTGGCCTCTGAGCAGCGGGCCGGGAGCGCTCAAGCCGGGGGCGGGCAGTTCCCGTGCTGGACCCTTCAGCGCCAGCTGACAGCGCCCGGAGAGAGCCGGTCGGTCTGGCGGCTGCCTAGCTGGATGGACCCAACTTCGACCCCGGGGCTGTCGATGTCCTATCACCGCAACCCGACGCGCTGGCGCAAGGACGGCGAGCACACCCTGCTGCAATCGGTCGCCAAGGGGCAGGAGTTTGTGATCGACGTGGGCGATTCAACCGAAGCGCGCCAATGGATCGATTCCTTGTTTGTTCAACCCTGAGGGAGATCACACCATGTCAGCAGGACACACCATGGGCTACAAGATGACCCATGACGACGGCTTTGCCCCCAACCCGTTCCACGGCTACCTGACCCTGGCCACTTGCAAACCGGCGCTGCGCCGTAACCGTGACAAAGGTGAATGGGTGGCGGGCTTTGCTTCACAGGCGCTGTGCCAATCAGCCCGAGCCAAGGGAGTGGCGATCCCGTACATGGGCCTGATCTACCTGATGGAGATCACCGAGGCACCGATCCCCACGGGCGATTACTTCAACGACGCACGCTTTGCAGCCAAGAAGCCGAATCCGGACAGCCCCAGGGCAATCGAACGCTGCGGCGACAACATCTACGAGCCTCTGGGTGGCGGTCAGTTCCGCCAGCTGCCGAACAAGAACCATTTCGATGAGCCGCAAACCCCTGTCGAGCAAAGCCACATGCACCACGATCTGAGTGGCAAGCGTGTGCTGGTGTCCAGCCATTTCTGGTACTTGGGTCGCAGGTGCTGGGTTCCCGAGGGTGGATGGGACAGGCTGTTGGGACAGCCGCTGTCCACTGCCCGGACCGTCTGGTGTCCGGAGGATTTCGCCGCCAGGGTCAGCGCTCAGCTGGCGCTGGAGGGCTTCAGCGCCGGTATCCTCGGCGACCCTTGCGGGTGGGACGGGGAAGCACCCTGCCAAACCGGCCCCTGCACATCCTCCTGCTGCTGACCAAAACGATCCTGATTCCTCCCATGTCTATCACCACCGCCATCAAATCCATCCAGGACATCATGCGCAAGGATGTGGGCGTCGATGGCGACGCCCAGCGCATCGGGCAGCTGGTCTGGATGCTGTTTCTCAAGGTCTTTGACGACCGTGAGATGGAATGGGAGATGCTCGACGACGATTACCGCTCGCCCCTGCCCGAGTCCTGCCGCTGGCGCAACTGGGCAGCCGACCCGGAAGGCATGACGGGCGAGGAGCTGATGGATTTCGTCGACAACCAGCTCTTCCCCACCCTGCAAAGCCTAGGCACCGACGGCAGCGCCGCCGGCTCGCCGGTGGCCCATGTGGTGCGCAGCGTGTTTGAAGACGCCTACAACTACATGAAGTCCGGCCAACTGCTGCGTCAGGTGCTGAACAAGATCCAGGAGGCGGTCGACTTCAACAAGGCGCAGGAGCGCCACGCCTTCGGCGACATGTATGAGCAGCTGCTGCGTGATTTGCAGAACGCCGGCAACGCGGGCGAGTTCTACACGCCCCGGCCTGTCACCGAGTTCATGGTGCGCATGGTCGACCCCAAGCTCGACGAGAAGGTGATGGACCCGGCCTGCGGCACCGGCGGCTTCCTGACCTGCACCATCGAGCACAAGCGCAGCCGCTACGTGAAGACGCCCGACGACGAGCGCATGCTGCAAGCCAGCATCTTGGGCGTGGAGAAAAAGCCGCTGCCGCACCTGCTGGCCACCACCAACATGATCCTGCACGGCATCGAGGTGCCGAGCCAGATCCGCCATGACAACACGCTGGCCCGGCCGCTGATCAGCTGGGGGCCGCGCGAGCGGGTCGACTGCATCGTCGCCAACCCGCCTTTTGGCGGCATGGAAGAAGACGGCATCGAGACCAACTTCCCGGCCGCCTTCCGCACCCGCGAGACGGCCGACCTGTTCCTCGTGCTGATCATGCATCTGCTCAAGGACGGCGGCCGCGCGGCGGTGGTGCTGCCTGATGGCTTTCTGTTCGGCGAGGGCATCAAGAGCCGCATCAAGGAAAAGCTGCTGACGGAAAACGACCTGCACACCGTGGTGCGGCTACCGAACGGCGTCTTCAACCCCTACACCGGCATCAAGACCAATCTGCTGTTCTTCACCAAGGGCCGCCCGACCACCGAGGTGTGGTTCTACGAGCACCCGTACCCGCCCGGGGTGAAGAACTACAGCAAGACCCGGCCGATGCGCCTGGAGGAATTCGCCACTGAGCAGGCCTGGTGGACCGACCGCCAGGAAAGCCCGCAAGCCTGGAAAGTCAGCCTCGACGACATCAAGGCTCGCAACTGGAACCTCGACTGCAAGAACCCGCACGTCGGCGAACAGGTCAGCCACGACCCCGAGGTACTGCTGGCCGAGTATCGGCAGATGCAGGCGGAGATTGCCGACTTGCAGGGGCAGTTGAAGGCGGCGCTGGCCGGGGCGCTGGGGTGAGAATCCCCATGCAACCCTACAACCCGCACCTCAAACCCTTGGCTCGCGAATTGCGCAGCGCCATGACTGAGGCCGAGCAGCGGCTGTGGGAGCGGCTGCGCCGCAAGCAGGTTTTGGGCGTGCAGTTTTATCGGCAAAAACCTTTGGCCGGCTATATCGTCGATTTCTATTGCGCGGCGGCCAATCTGGTGATTGAACTCGACGGCTCACAACACCATGAGCCCGATGCGCAGGACTACGACAGGCAACGCACGCAGGTGCTACAGGCGCTGGGGCTGGAGGTGCTGCGTTTCGATAACCACCAAGTGCTGACCGAACTGGATGGGGTGATGACGTTGATTGAATCAAGCGTGAGAAAGTCGATTGATGCGAGGTGAAATGAGAGTCCCCCTTGGCCCATCGCGAGATGGAATGCGAATCCCCCCTAGCCCCCCTTTTTCAAAGGGGGGAACAAGTTCGGCCCCAGTTCAAGCTGAACTTGATTTCACCTCTCCCTCTCCCACTTCCACCCTCACTCCCCCCTTTGAAAAAGGGGGGCTGGGGGGGATTTACGAACACCTGCCCCTTTTGTCCATGGCACCAGATGGCATCAAGAAACTGCGGCAGATCGTGCGTGATCTTGCTGTAAGCGGGCGGCTCACCCCACATGGGGATGGTCGAGCTGTTTGGAGTTGGTCTACTCTGGGTGAACAGGTACGAGGTATGGATTCTGGCTGGAGCCCAGCCTGTCTAAATACACCGTCTGCCTCCCCTGAGGTCTGGGGCGTGCTTCGGACAACTGCGGTTCAATCGCTGCGTTACGTTCAAGAAGAAAACAAGGAGCTTCCGGCAAATCTCACCCCGCGCCCGGAGGCGGAAGTCAGAGCAGGTGATGTGCTATTTACTCGCGCTGGTCCGATGAACCGCGTAGCAATCTCGTGTTTGGTAGAAAGCACTCGCCCGAGGTTGATGCTCTCGGACAAAATCATTCGCTTTCGACCAGATGCTGACCGACTGGATGGACGATTCACAGCTCTTTGCCTTAATGCAGGCGTCACGGCCCGCTACTTGGAAAACGCCAAATCCGGCATGGCGGCAAGCCAAGTGAATATTTCACAGGCAAAGCTGAAAGAGGCACCAATCCCACTTCCCCCCCTCCCCGAACAACACCGCATCGTCGCCAAGGTCGATGAACTGATGGTCCTGTGCGACCGCCTAGAAGCGCGGCAGCAGGACGCCGAGGCCGCGCACGCCCGGCTGGTGCAGGCGCTGCTCGACAGCCTCACCCAGGCGCGGGATGCGGAGGAGTTTCAGGCGGCGTGGGAGCGGGTGGCGGGGGAGTTCGAGGCGGTTTTCTCGACGGAGGCCAGCGTTGACTCCCTGCGGCAGGTGCTTCTTCAACTTGCAATCGCAGGCAAGCTGACCCGGCCCACAGGCTCATGGAGTCACGCCACTTTGGGTAGTCTCGGGACGGTGTTGGGAGGCGCGACACCTAGCAAATCAAATTCCGAATTCTGGTCGGGTGACATTCCGTGGGTTTCACCGAAGGACATGAAACGACCTCTCATCGAGGACGCGGAGGATCACATCAGCTTGAACGCAATCGCATCCAGTCCGCTGAAGCTGATTCCAGCCGGCAGTTTGCTGATGGTCGTTCGAGGGATGATCTTGGCCCACTCTTTCCCGGTCGCCATGACAACCCGACCCGTCACCATCAACCAAGACATGAAAGCACTGTCAGTTCCGACCGAGCTGGCGCCTTACTTGCTGCTTTACCTCCAAGCCAGCAAAAGCACCATCGTCGCGCTGGTTGACCGATCCAGCCACGGAACATGCAAGCTGGTTTCGGAAAAACTCTGGAGTCTGCCGGTCGCCCTGCCTGCGTTGGAGGAACAGTCGCGCATTCTTGCCAAAGTCACCGAACTGCTCGCCCTCTGCGACCAACTCAAAGCCCGCATCGGGGCGGCACGGGCCAAGCATGCGCAGTTGGCGGAGGTGTTGGTGAAGCAGGCGGTGGAGGGGTGATGGCCTACAGCAAGCCCTGGCGCAGCTTCGAAGAACAGCTGGCCCAGCTGGAACAGCGCGGCATGTGTGTCACCGAACGGGCTCGGGCGCTGGAGCATCTGGAACGGATCGGCTACTACCGGCTCAGCGGCTACTGGTTCGCAATGCGCGAGCGCTCAGGGGTCTGCTGTCCGCTTGATGCGACCACCCGCGATAAGCCGACCAAGGTGCGTGAGGAGTCGCTGGTGCTGGACACGTTCAAGCCCGGCACCACCTTCCAGAACGCGGTGGATCTGTATGTCTTCGACAAGAAACTGCGCCTGCTCGTGCTGGACGCACTGGAGCGCATCGAGGTGGCACTACGCGTGGATGTGTCGCACCGACTCGGCCAGCATGATCCATTCGCCTACCTGAAACCCGAGCTGTTCCACCACAGCTTCGCCACCGACCTGGACGACAAAAGCGGCCTGACTCAACACCATGCTTGGCTCGACACTCAAGCACGGCTGATCAACAGATCCAAAGAAAAATTCATCGCGCACAACCGCCAGCGCTACGGCCTGCCGCTGGCGATCTGGGTAGCCTGCGAGGTCTGGGACTTCGGCACCCTGTCGCGCCTGTATGGCGGCATGAAGGAAGTGGATCAAGACCACATCGCGGCGATATACGGCATCAGCAATGGTCGAATATTCGCCAGCTGGCTGCGCTGCCTGAATTACCTGCGCAACGTCTGCGCCCACCACAGCCGGCTGTGGAACCGCAACGTGATCGACCAGCCGAAGCTGCCACCCAAGGATGAGCTGCCAGCCCTAGCCGCCTTCCACAACGACCCACAACTGCGTGCACGCCCGTTCCTGCTCTTCTGCATTGCGCATCACCTGCTCAGAGTCATCAACCCAGCATCGCAGTGGGGCGTACGTTTTAGAACTTTGCTGATCGATGGGTTCCCAGCCATCGGCCATCTCGGCCTTAACCTGCACGGCATGGGAGTCGATCCCGGCTGGGAGAACCGCAGCTGGTGAGCTGAGTGAGGCCTGAAATGAAAGAACCCCCAAGCAGCTGGTGCCGAAGCACATCACTGAAGGGGGCCGTGTTGGGCGCGATTGTAGGCTCAGCAGGAGGACAGGAAATTAAGGGCCACTAAAAAAGTGCCGTATTTTTCGACCCCGCCAATGAGATCGCCCTTTTTCTGACGTGTCATCAGGTTCACCCAAGCGCCCGCCCAATCAAAATCTTCTGCACGTCCGAGGTGCCTTCGTAGATCTGGC
>DALYHR010000053.1:0-10549 GCA_031970775.1 Burkholderiaceae bacterium
TCGCAGACCTTGACGGTGCCATCGACCGAAGGGCCTTCCTCGTCGCTGGTCAGCAGGAAGGCGAGCCGCCCGGTGTGATCCGGGTGCGCTGCAACGAACGCTTCGGCCGCGACCACCATCGCCGCCAGCGAGCTTTTCATGTCGGCAGCGCCACGACCGTGCAGGTTGCCCGAGCGGTAGGTGGGCACAAAGGGCGGGCTGTTCCAGCGCTCCAGCGGACCGGTGGGCACCACGTCGGTGTGGCCGGCCAGCACCAGGGTCGGGCCGGGGCGGCTGCCGGTGCGGACCGCCCAGAGATTGGTCACGGGGGCTTCGGCCGGTCCGAAGCTCAACGATTGGCAAGTAAAGCCAATCGCTTCGAGCCGGCGTGCGATCAGGTCCTGGCAGCCCGCATCGTCGGGAGTCAGGGACGGACGGGCGATGAGCGCTTCAAGCAGGCTCAGAGTGGCATCTTGGTGGGGCACGACGAACTAGATGGGGGTACAGCAGAGGACAGGGTGCAGTTAGCGTCGGGTCAACGGACCACGCCGGGTGTTGACGGGCTCCTCGGAAACGACATCAAGGGTGATCTCGGTGAAGGACGGACCTTCCTCGATCTCCTCTTCCTTCTCGGCTTCGCGCTGCTTGGCGTTGGCATCGGTGTTCTGCAGGCGCCACAGCAGATTGGTGGGCGAATCAGAATGGTGCAAGCCTTCCTCGCGCGTGACCACACCGGTGGTGATCAGGCGGGCGATGTCCTGCTCGAAGGTCTGCGAGCCTTCGGCCATGGAGCGCTCCATCGCTTCCTTGACGCCGCTGAAGTTGCCCTGCTCGATCATCTCGGAGACGAGCTTGGTGTTGAGCAGCACCTCGACAGTCGGGATGCGGGTGCCGAAGAACGAACGCATCAGCCGCTGCGACACGATCGCCTTGAGGCCCGCAGCCAGATCGGCCAGCATCGCCGGACGCGATTCAGGCGTGTAGAAGCTCAGGATGCGGCCCAGGGCGTGGTAGCTGTTGCTGCCGTGCAGGGTGGCCATCACCAGGTGGCCGGACAGCGCGTAGGACAGCGCTGCACTCATGGTCTCGCGATCGCGAATCTCGCCGATCATGATGCAGTCGGGGGCCTGGCGCATCGCATTGCGCAGCCCGATCTGCATCGATTCGACATCGCGGCCGATCTCGCGCTGATTGACCACCGACTTGGCGTTATTGAAGAGGAACTCGATCGGATCCTCGATGGTCAGGATGTGACCGGCCGTGTTCTGGTTACGGTGGTTGAGCATCGACGCCAGGGTCGTGCTCTTGCCGGTGCCGGTGGCGCCCACCAGCAGAATCAGCCCGCGCGACTCCATCGACAGCGTCGAGAGCACCTCGGGCAGGCGCAGGCTGTCGAGTGCGGGAATCTCCGGCGGAATCCAGCGGAACACGGCGGCGATCGAGCCCCGCTGCCGGAACGCCGACAGTCTAAACAGGCCAACCCCCTGCATCGGGATGCCGATGTTGAGCTCGCCGGTCTCATCGAGTTCCTCGAGTTGCTTGGGACTGAGCAACTCGGCGATCAGCTGACGCGGCTGCAGCGGCGTCAGCTTTTCGTGCGTGAGCGGCACCATCTGGCCGTTGAGCTTGATCAGGATCGGCACATTGGCCGAAAGGATGACGTCCGAGCCCCGACGCTCGGCCATCAGTTTGAGCACACGCTCAATGCCCTTCGAGCCCGCTGGGGGCGCTGCTGAACCCGCTGCTGCGGGCGCGCCGCCGGGGCGGCGATCCGGGGCCCGTTCAGGTGCCTTGTCGTGGGACATGGGAGGCCTCTTTCCTCAATGCAGCGGGTGGGCGTGGCCGGGATCAGCCGCGCAGCAGGTCGTTGATGCTGGTCTTGGCGCGGGTCTGCGCGTCGACCTTCTTGACGATCACGGCGCAGTACAGGCTGTACTTGCCATCGGCCGAGGGCAGGTTGCCGCTGACCACCACCGAGCCGGCCGGGATGCGACCGTACAGAATTTCACCGCTGGCCCGGTCGTAGATGCGGGTGCTCTGACCGATGTAGACGCCCATCGAGATCACCGAGTTTTCTTCGACGATTACGCCTTCGACGATTTCGGAGCGGGCGCCGATGAAGCAGTTGTCTTCGATGATGGTCGGGTTGGCCTGAAGCGGCTCCAGCACGCCGCCGATGCCGACGCCGCCCGACAGATGCACGTTCTTGCCGATCTGTGCACAGCTGCCGACCGAGGCCCAGGTGTCCACCATCGTGCCCTCATCGACATAGCCGCCGATGTTGACGAAGCTGGGCATCAGGATGGCGCCGCGGGCGATATAGCTGCCGCGACGGGCGACGGCCCCGGGCACCACGCGCACGCCGGTGGCGCGCAATTCGGCATCCGAGAGACCGCCGAACTTGGTCGGCACCTTGTCGAAGAAGGTCAGGTCACCCGAACCCATCACGCCGTTGTCATTGAGACGGAAGCTCAGCAGCACGGCCTTCTTGACCCACTGGTTGACCTGCCACTGGCCGACGCCCTGGCGTTCAGCGACACGCAGGCGGCCGGCATCGAGTTCAGCGACGACGTGGCTGACAGCTTCGCGCACTTCAGCCGGGGCGCTGGCCACGGAAAGTTCGGCGCGGTTGTCCCAGGCGGATTCGATGAGGGTCTGGAGCTGATTGGACATGGCGGTCTGCAAAGGTGAAGGAAGGGAAAAACGGGGCTCGGAGCGCGCCTCAGGCACGCTGGCGCTGCGAGCGGATGAATTGGGCAATGCGTCCGGCGGCTTCGACGCATTCCTCGACCCCGGCGACCAAGGCCATGCGGATGCGCCCGGAGCCCGGGTTGAGGCCATGCGCCTCGCGGGCCAGATAGCTGCCGGGCAGGACTGCGACATTGTATTGAGCCAGCAGTTCGCGGGCGAATTCGGTGTCCGAGCCGCCGCAGACATCGTCCGGGACGCGGGCCCAGAGATAGAAGCCGGCATCGGGCAAGGCCACGTCCATCACTTCGGCCAGCATCGGCGTGACCTGCGCGAACTTCTGGCGATACAGGGCCCGGTTCTCGATCACGTGCTGTTCGTCGTTCCAGGCGGCGATGCTGGCTTGCTGCACCGCCGGGTTCATCGCGCTGCCGTGATAGGTGCGGTAGAGCAGGAAAGCTTTCAGGATCGCGGCGTCGCCAGCGACGAAGCCCGAGCGCAGGCCCGGCACGTTGGAGCGCTTGGACAGGCTGGTCAGCAGCACCAGGCGGCGGAAGTCGGTTCGGCCGAGCTTCATCGCCGCTTCAAGCCCACCCAGCGGTGCGGCATCGTCGCCTTCGCGGAACCAGATTTCCGAATAGCACTCGTCCGAGGCGATCACGAAGCCGTAGCGATCCGAGAGTTCGAACAGACGCGCCCATTCGTCCAGCGGCATCACCGCGCCGGTCGGGTTGCCGGGTGAGCACACAAACAGCAGCTGGCAGCGTGCCCAGGTGGCCTCGTCGATCTGCGACCAGTCGGCGGCGAAGTTGCGCTTCGGGTCGCTGTTGGCGTAGACCGGTGTGGCCCCCGAGAGGTAGGCCGCACCTTCGTAGATTTGATAGAACGGGTTGGGACAGACCACCACCGGGCCGCCGACCTCGGCATGACGGGTCGGGTCGATCACCGTCATCGCCAGCGAGAACAGGGCCTCGCGCGAGCCGTTGACCGGCAGCACCTGCGTGGCCGCATCCACTGTCAGGCCATAACGGCGCCCCAGCCAGTTGGCACAGGCGGTGCGCAGCGCCGGCTCACCGGCGGTGGCCGGGTAGACCATCAGGCCGTCGAGTGATTCGGACAGACGCTGTTTGAGAAAAGGCGGGGTCGGGTGCTTGGGCTCACCGATGCCCAGACTGATCGGGCGCAGTGCCGGATTTGGCACCACCCCGGCGGTCAGTTGGCGTAGACGTTCGAACGGATAGGGTTGCAGGCGGGTCAGCAGCGGATTCATGGGTGCGGATTATCGATGGCCGCCATGTCCCTGAGAATCTCTGCATACAGCCGGCGCATGCTCGGGTCGCCCGAGGGGTCGGCAGAACGGGGCAAGGGCACCAGCGGATCCGGCACGGTCGGACTGTCGATATGGCCGTCGAAGATCTGGGCAGCCCGTGCCCAGTCCTGCTCGGTGAGCAGGTCGCGAGCCAGGGGCAGCAAGGTGCGCTCCTCCATGCTGATGTGGGAGGAGATCGTTCGCGACAGGGTCTGCAGGTGCAGCTGCAGGGTGTGCAGCAGCAGTTCGTCGACCCGACCGGTGATCTGGCAGTGATCGACCGCCGAAGCCAGGCTGCGCGCCAACTCACGCTGGCGCAGGTGCTCGACTTCGAGTCGATCGAGCAGCACGCCGGTGTCAGCGGAGCGCTGCCGCAGCGGATCGTGGATCGCCAGATCCTCGCGGTGGTGGTGCCAGTGATCGGGAAAATCGCGCAGGTAATGCACCATGCGCGACAGCACTGGCAGGTTCAGGCTGCTGCGGCCGGCCACGATGGGCTGTTGACGAGCGTGCTCGACCAGGCGCTGCGCTGCGCCGAGCACCTGACTCATGGCGCGGTGCTCATCCTGGATCAGTGAGATGATCCGGCCCGCTGCGGCGTCCGGGTGGTTCGATTCAACCTGGGTGATCAGCACGGCCACCGGTGAGCGCCGCACCACCTCTTCCGTGTTGGAGTGGGCGAATAGGCCGCTGGGGCCGTGGGAGGCCATCACGATCAGGTCGCAGCCCAGACGTCGGCTGGCTTGGACGATCGCGCTGGCGGGCTTTTCCGCAGCGACCAGCTCGACCTTGCAGCGCACCCCGGCTGAGGTGGCCGCCGATGCGGCGTGTCCCAGCAGCTCGGTGCCTTCCTCGTTGTCGCGCTGGCTCAACGTTTCGCCGGCCACGGCGTGGAAGAAGGTAATGCCCGCTCCGATCAACGAGGCCAGTCGAATGGCTTCACTGGTGTTGATCGCCGAGAGGTCAGAGCCGTCCAGGGGTACGAGCAGGTGGCGATACATGGGCAGCGACGCTGTCAGTCAGTCTGTCAGTCCGGGGAAGTGTTAGCGATGGTATCATGGCCCATCGCTCGCGAAGATCCCGCCAACAGGCGGGTTTTTTTATGGATTTCAACAACTTAGACGGCATTGGCCGCGTCTTGACTGATCCATGCGACTGACTTCGATCAAGCTGTCCGGCTTCAAATCCTTTGCCGAACCGACCCAGTTTCAGCTGCCCGGGCAGCTGGTCGGGGTGGTCGGGCCGAACGGCTGCGGCAAGTCCAACATCATCGACGCAGTGCGCTGGGTGCTGGGCGAGAGCAAGGCCAGCGAACTGCGCGGCGAGTCGATGCAGGACGTCATCTTCAACGGCTCGGGGCAGCGCAAGCCGGCCGGCCGAGCCAGCGTCGAGCTGGTGTTTGACAACAGCACCAGCCGCGCTGGCGGCGCCTGGAATCAGTACGCCGAAATCGCGGTGCGCCGGGTGCTGACCCGCGACGGCACCTCGAGCTATTTCATCAACAACCAGGCGGTGCGCCGGCGCGACGTCCACGACGTCTTTCTCGGCACCGGTCTGGGTCCGCGCGCCTACGCGATCATCGGTCAGGGCACGATCAGCCGAATCATCGAATCGCGCCCTGAGGAGCTGCGTCTCTTTCTGGAGGAAGCAGCAGGCGTCTCGAAATACAAGGAGCGTCGCCGCGAGACCGAACTGCGCCTGCGCGATGCCCGCGAGAACCTGACCCGGGTCGAGGACATCGTGCACGAGCTCGACGGGCAGCTCGAACGCCTGGAGCGGCAGGCCGAGGTGGCACAGCGCTACCGCAGTCTGCAGGACCTGGGGCTGGAGCGGCTGCACATGCTGTGGCTGCTCAAGCTGCGCGATGCCGCCGGCGAAGAAGCCCGGGTGCGTGGGGCGCTGGCTGAAGCCACCACCGCGCTGGAGGCCGAGACCGCCCGGCTGCGCGAGGTCGAACTTGGGCTGGAACAGGCGAGGCAGTCGCACTGGGGCGCTTCGGACGAGCTGATGCGCGCGCAGCGCGAGCTGTCCGAGGCGACGATGTTGGTGCATCGGCTCGAAGAGCGCATCCGCCACCATCACGACAGCCGCCTGCGCATCGAGCGCCGGCTGGCCGAGTTGCAGGCGCTCGATGCGCAGTGGCAGGAGCGCTCCGAGGTCGCCTTGATGGCGATCGAGACCCTGCAGGCGCAAAGCCTCGAAGCCGAAGAGTCGGCGATGGAAGCTGCTGCCCGGGTCGAGACCTGTCAGGGGGCCTTGCTGAACGATGAAGAGGCCGAAGCAGCGGCGCGTCAGCGGGCCGACCGCCGTCGCGCCGAAGTCGGTGAGGTGCGCCAGCGCCTGCTGCAGTGGGAGGGCGATCGCCGCAGCCTCGACGAGCGCGAGCGCGACGTCAGCCGCCGGATCGAGCGGGCGCGCAGCGATCTGGAGGCGCAGCGCAGCCAGATCGGCACGGAAGATCTCGAATCGCTGCAACAGCAGCTCGCACAGGCTGAAAGTCTGGCGCAGGACACCGCGGCGTTGACCCAGGTTCAGCAGGCTCAGCTCGATGGGCTGGAGGCGCAGCGTCAATCCCAGCAATCGGCCTTGTTGAAGGAACGCAGCCGACTGGCCGAGCTGCAGGCGCATCACGATGCCTTGCTGGCCCTGCAGGAGCGCCAGCGCGCCGAAGATCGGCTCCAACCCTGGCTGCAACGCCAGGGGCTCGACGACCGGGCCGGGCTGTGGACCCGCCTGCGGGTTGAGCCGGGGTGGGAGTCGGCCTTCGAGGCCTTGCTCGGTCCCCGCCTGCAAGCGCTGGAGGTCGGCTCGCTCGACCCCTTGGGCGGGCTGGAAGCCGATGCACCGCCGGCCCAACTTGTCTTTCACCTGGGGCAGATGCCGGCAGGGGCTGCGGGTGCCGGGGCGGACCGACCTGCCACCTCGGGGGTGGGGCGTCTGATCGATCGGGTGTTGCAGGCTGACCCGGCGCTGCGCGAGCTGCTCGGGCATTGGCTGCAAGGCTGCTTCACGGCCGACACGCTCGGTCAGGCGATCCGGGCGCGGTCGGGTTTGAGCGAACAGCAGCGCATCGTCACGCCGTCGGGGCATAGCGTGACGCTGACGACCGTGGGCTTTTATGCGCGCAGCGGCTCGGCCGGCGGGCAGCTGCAACGTGCGGCCGAGATCGCCGAGCTGGAGCGCGAGCGCCAGGCGCAGGGCCTGCAAGCTGACTCGACTCAGGCTGAGCTGATCCGCACCGAAGCGGCGCTGAGCTCGTGCCGCCAGCGCCTCCAGCAGCTGCGCCAGGAACTCGATCTGGCGACCACGCGGCGCCACGGGTTGCAGCTCGATGTGACTCGCCTCAGCCAGCAACAGGCCCAGGCCCGGCAACGCCGCGAGCAGATCGAGCAGGATCTGCAGGAGTGGGAACTGGCGCTGGAGGACGTGGCCGAACGCCGCGAGATTGGCGAGGCTCGCTTCGAGGAGCTTGATCTGCAGCTCGCTGCCGTGCAGGAAGCCGAGATGGAGGCCGCCGATGCCCTGAGTGCGCTGCAGCGCCGCGTCACGGAAAGCCGCACGCAGGTGATGGCGGCCGAGCGCGCGGCGCAGGAAGGGCAGTACCAGCTGCGTACCCTGGGCGACCGGGTGCGCGAGCATCAGCGCACCGTCGAATCGGCGGCGGCGCAGCTGCGCCAGCATGCCGAAATGCAGGCTGCACAGCGCGCCGAGCTCTCGCAGTTCGACAACGACGCCGATGGCGAGCGCGGGGCGCTGGACGAAGCGATCGAGGCTCGTATCCGGGCCGAAGGCGTGAGCCGCGAACTTCAGCAGCGTCACGATGAGCTGAGTCAGCTGCTGCGCGAGGGCGAGCAACAGCGCCAGACTCTGGAGCGCAGCCTGCAACCCTGGCGCGAGCGCATCCACGCTCTGGAGCTCGAAGCGCAGGCCGCACAGCTCGGCTGCTCGCAGTACGCCGAGCAACTCGACGCCGCCGGGGTCGATCGGCTAGGGCTCGAGCAGCGCATCACCGAGCAGGGCGTGCGGCTTTATGGCCTGCAAAGCGAGATCGACCGCATTCAGCGCGATGTGGCTTCCCTCGGGGCAGTCAACCTCGCCGCACTCGAAGAGCTGGGCTCGGCCCGCGAGCGCAAGTCCTTCCTCGACCGGCAGCAGGCCGATCTGCTTGAAGCCGCGCAGACCCTGGAAGACGCCATCCGCGCCATCGACCAGGAAACCCGCGAGCTGCTGCGCAGCACCTTCGATGTGGTCAACGAGCAGTTTGGCCGCATGTTCCCCAGCCTGTTCGGTGGTGGTCAGGCCCGGCTGGTGATGACCGGCGAGGAGATGCTCGATGCCGGCGTGCAGGTGATGGCGCAGCCGCCGGGCAAGAAGAACTCGACCATTCACCTGCTCTCAGGCGGCGAGAAGGCGCTGACCGCAATCGCGCTGGTGTTTGCGATCTTTCAGCTCAACCCGGCACCGTTTTGTCTGCTCGACGAAGTCGATGCGCCGCTCGATGACGCCAACACCACCCGCTACGCCCGCCTGGTCAAGAGCATGTCGGGCAGCACGCAGTTTTTGTTCATCAGCCACAACAAGATCGCCATGGAAATGGCCGAGCAACTGATCGGCGTGACGATGCAGGAACAGGGCGTCTCGCGCATCGTGGCCGTCGATATGGAGCGGGCGGTGGCCTGGAGCGAGCCGGGGCAGGGCTGAATCGATACACCCGGATTGATCTGGAACAGGCGTGAAGACGGCGATACCTGTAGGCTATCGCCCCCGCGCAGCATCCGAAACTACGCGTGCTTGCGGCCCCATTCTTTAAATTTCTTATGTCCATGAAGAACTTCCACACTGCGGCTGGTGTCCGCTCCCTGCTGACCGTGTTGCTGCTGGGTGCCCCGGCGTGCTGGGCGCAATCGACGCCGGCAGCAGCTTCAACCTCGACGCGCGCAGCGCAGCAGCTGCAGGACCCGGCCGCCGCCCCGAGCGCAACGCAGGCGCCCGAATCGCGCAAGTGGTCGTTCTCCTGGGGTTGGAACCGCGAGCGCTATTCCAGCAGCGACATCCACTTCCGCGGTGCCGACCACGACTTCACGCTGGCCCATGTCGAAGCCAACGACCGCCAGTCGACCGTCAGCCTCGACAACATCTTCTCGACTTATCTGAATCCGACGCGGATCACCATTCCGCAGACCAATGTGCGTCTGGCCTATCAGTACGCCGAAAACACCGCCATTGCGATCAACCTGGATCACATGAAGTACGTCATGGCCCAGGATCAGGTGGTGGCGATTTCGGGGGCGATCAACGGGGTGGCGCAGTCGGGCACGAAGCAGCTGACCACCAATTTCCTGACCTATGAGCACACCGATGGCCTGAATGTGCTGTCGGTCGAGTGGGAAAAGCAGCGTCCGGTCAGCTGGTTCGGCGCTTCGCAGAACGCCCGCGTCTTCGGTCTGGTCGGCGGCGGCATCGTGATCCCGAAGAGCAATGTCGAGATGGGCATGCTCGGCCGCGCCCGCAACGACGAATTCCACCTTGCCGGCTACAGCGCCCACGTCGGCGCCGGTGTGGAAATGGATTTCCTCAAGCGCTACTTCGTCCGCACCACCGCCAAGATCGGCTACGTCGACCTGCCCGACGTCTGGACCAGTGCCCAGAACGACAAGGCCTCTCAGACCTTCGACTACAAGGAAATCATTCTGGCCTTTGGGGCGCGGTTCTGACCGTCTCCAGCGCCTGCGCTGCGCCGAGCAGTGCCGGCGAGGTCTCGGCGGTGATGAGCCAGACCGGAATCCGGCCCAGAAAATCGTGAAATCGCCCCTTGGCCTCGAAGCGGCGGCGAAAGTCGGAGTCGTCGAGAAAGTTGCCCAACCGCGGAGCGATGCCGCCGCCGATCCAGACGCCGCCGCGTGCCCCCAGCGTCAGGGCCAGATCGCCGGCGACGTGACCGAGCCAGGCGCAGAAGCGCGCCAGCGTCTCGCGGGCCAGGGGGTCTGACTCGAGCGAGCCGACGGGTGCCAGACCGCGTCGGGTTAGCTCGGCCGGGGTCGGGGCCTGTTGCTGACGGGGTGGGCGGCCATCGAGTTCAGCCAGTGCGGTGTACAGGTTGACCAGACCGCTGCCTGACAGCACCCGCTCGGCCGAGACATGGCCGAAGCGCTGCCGCAGCCGCGCCAGAATCGCGGCCTCGCGCTCATCGGTGGCGGCCAGGGTGACGTGACCGCCCTCGCCGGACAGCGGAATCCAGCGCCCAGGCCCGGCCGGAACCAGTCCGGACACACCCAGCCCGGTGCCGGCGCCGAGCAGAGCGATCGGGGCGCCCGGTTCGGCATTCAACTGGGCATCCAGCGAGCCGCCCAGGCGGCGGCGCTCCGCATCCCCCAGCACTGGCAGGGCCAGTGCCAGGGCGGTGAAATCGTTGACCACCACCAGTTGTTCCAGCCCCAGCTCGGCGGCCAATTCGCGCTGGCTGAATTGCCAGGGGCAGTTGGTCATCTGCACATGGTCACCCGTGACCGGATTGGCGATGCCCATGCCGAGCTGACTCGGGGCCGGCAGCCCTTCTTGCTGCAGATAGGCGCG
>DALYHR010000054.1:0-10520 GCA_031970775.1 Burkholderiaceae bacterium
CCCTGCATCGCCGTGCGGGCCGACTGGTACTGCAGCAACAGGCTGATGATCTGACCGGCCGGTGCCAGCGCACGGCCCGACAGGATCGACGCCGCGATCAGCGCGCCCATCGTCAGATCGCGATTGCTGATCAGATAGACGCCAATGATGATCACCGACAGCGACACCATCTGCGACACCCATTGCGTGGCGTAGCCGGCCATATTGGAGAGCGAGCGCATCCGCACCGACAGCAGCGCCAGATGGGTGTTGACCTGCTCCCAGCGCGCCTGAATGCGGCCTTCGGCCCCGAGCGACTTGATGGTGTCGAGCCCGCCCAGCGCTTCGATCAGGGTGGCGTTGCGCTGCGCGCTGGCCTGGTAGGTGCCTTCGGAGAGCAGGTGCAGGCGGTGCTGCAGCACATAACCGCCGACCACGATCAGCACGAAAGCCAGTACCACCGGCAGCAGCAGCCAGGGTGAGATCCAGGCCAGCACCGCCAGGAACAGCAGCGCAAAAGGCAGATCGATCAGCGCCGTCACCGTGCCTGAAGCGATGAAATCACGCACCTGCTCGAAACCCCGCAGATTCGAGGCAAACGATCCGATCGATGCGGGCCGGTTGGCCATCTTCATCGACAGGACCTGCTCCATCAGCACCGCAGACAGTCGTACGTCAATGCGCGCCGAGGCCTCATCGACGAAGCGGCTGCGCAGCTTGCGCATGTATAGATCAGCCCCCAGGGCAATGGCCAGCCCCAGCGCCAGCACCCAGAGCGTCTCAATCGCGTGGTTGGGCACCACCCGGTCATAGACGTTCATCGAAAACAGCGGAAAGGCCAACCCGAACAGATTGATCAACATCGCCGCCCACAGCACGTCGCGGTAAACGCCTTGCTGGCTGCGCAGCGCGCTCCAGAACCAGTGATCGTCGCCACGCACTGTGGCGGCAGCCCGGCCGGTCTGCGCCTCGTTGGGTCGCCACTTCGGGCGTACGAACAGCGCTAACCCGGCGTAGCGGGCGCCCAGCTCCTGACGTCGCAAAATCACCTGCCCCTGCCCGGTTTCGGGCAACAGCACCCGGGCATCGCCCTCGGCCGTCCAGCCCAGCAGCACGCAGGCATCCTCAGTGGGCTTGCCATCGGCGCCTTGCCCGCGCAGCAGCAGGATCACCGGCAGCACGGCCGGGTCGAAGCGGTTGTCAGGCTGGCGCTGCAACTTGGCCACCAGCCCGGCGCGGGCCGCGGCTCGCTCAAACAGCGCCAGGGTCAATCGTCCGTCGGGCGGGATCGGCAGCCCCGCGGTCAGCGAAGCCCGCGAAGCATGAATGCCGTGCAGGCGACAGGTTTCCAGCAGGCAATCGAGCAGCGGATCGCGCCGTACAAGATCCTCGCGCAGGCGAGGTGGTGCTGCCGGCGAGGCAGAGGTCGGATCGGTCATGTCGGAAGGGCTCCAGGCCTGGGCCGGGTCAGCCGGTTGAATCAGTCAGGATCGAAGGTCGGCTGGCCGCCTGACCAGTTCAGATCGATGCAGTGCAGGCCGAATTGCCCGGCCCGCACATCGCTGAAGTAGCGGCGCAAGGTGCGGTCGACGCTCCGGAAGGCCAGTTCGCCCCACGGCACCTCGGACTCGCGGCACAGCTGAAGCTCCAGCGTCTCCGGGCCGGGGTTGAAGTCGAGGTCGAGCAGTCGAGCGCGATAGAAAACATGCACCTGTCCGACCGAAGCGAGGTTGAGCAGCGCAAACAGACCGCACAGTTCCACCCGCGCCCCGGCCTCTTCCAGCGTCTCGCGGCTGGCGCCTTCGGCCGTGGTTTCGCCCAATTCCATGAAGCCCGCCGGTAAAGTCCACAGACCGCGACGCGGCTCGATGGCACGGCGGCACAACAGCACGCGATCCTCCCAGAACGGCACCGTTCCGACCACGTTGAGCGGGTTTTCGTAATGAATGTCCCCGCAGGCCGGACAGACGGCACGCTCGCGATTGTCTTCGGCCGGAATGCGATGTTCGACCGGATGGCCACAGCTTCGACAGAACCTGATGCGGTGCGGAAAAGGCATCCGACCAGTGTATCCGGTGGCACACTGCGCCGGACCATGAGCGAACACGTCGAAACCAGCCCGTTAGCCCTGCTGATTCCCGACTGGCCCGCCCCGGCCCGGGTCAGTGCCTGCATGAGCACCCGAACCGGAGGCATCAGCCTGCCGCCCTGGGACAGCCTGAATCTTGGCGACCATGTGGGCGACGACCCGGCACATGTTGCGCATAACCGCCATCGCTTCGAGAGCTGTCTGCCTGCGTCGATGCAAGGCGAACTGCTCTATCTGCGTCAGGTCCACGGCACCCGGGTCGCCCGCGTCGATGAGGCCTCGATCGGCCCGGTCGAGGCCGACGCCGCCACCTCGATGTCCCCCGGACGGGTCTGTCTGATCGGTGTGGCCGATTGCCTGCCCGTCCTGTTCACCACCCGCGACGGCACTGCCGTTGGTGCTGCGCATGCTGGATGGCGAGGACTGTGCGCCGGAGTGCTGGAAGCGACCCTGTCCGATCTGTGCCTGCGGGCCCAATGTTCAGCCCGGGACGTTCTGGCCTGGCTCGGCCCCTGCATCGGAGCCGATGCCTTCGAGGTGGGTGCAGAAGTTCTGGCTCGCTTCGATCGTCCCGGCGAGGCCGCTCGGTTCCGGCCCAGCCTGGCGCCGGACGGCAGCCCGCGCTGGCTGGCCGATCTGGCCGGTCTGGCCCGGCTGCGACTGACTCAGGCCGGAGTCCTCAGTCTGCACGGCAACGACAGCAACCCAGACTGGTGCACCGTGACGCAGAGCGACCGGTTCTTCTCGCATCGCCGGGCCACCCGACAGGGTTTGGCCGGCACCGGTCGCATGGCAGCCGCGATCTGGATCAAACGCGGTATGCACCCGATGGACAATCAACAAGATTCGTGAAAGCTGCACAGGGCACGATGGAGCGATTATTTTTGCCCTGCCCAGTTATGCTGCTGCTTGCCGAGCACCTTCGGGTCCGCTAAGCACAAAAAACGGTGGGGCCCTGGAGGAGACTATGGAAGACAGCAAGACCCGCGCCTCGCGTCCTCGCGCCGCGCGTAAGACCCCCGCAGCCGCCAGCAAGGCAGCCGCAGCCCCCAAGGCTGCAGCGCCCCAAGCACCCCATGCCGTGCTCACAGCCATGCCCGAAACCGTGGCGGAAACTGCCCGCAAGATCGAGGGCCTCGGTCAGCATGCGGTGGCCTTTGGCGAAGGCGCCCTGAAATCGCTGCAGGGTTTTGGCCAACTCAACATTCCCGCCGATGCCCTTGGCCGCATTCAGTCCGACTATCTGCGCCAGGCCACCGAGCTGTGGAATCAGTCGCTGACTCAAGGCTCCGGACTCAAACTCGACGATCGTCGCTTTTCGTCCACCGAATGGACCCGCAATCCGCTGTCGGGCTTCGTGGCTGCCAACTACCTACTGAACTCGCGCACCCTGATGCAGATGGCCGAGTCGGTTCAGGGCGACGAGAAGACGCGTCAGCGCGTGCGCTTTGCTGTTCAGCAGTGGATTGACGCCGCATCGCCCGCCAACTATCTGGCCCTCAACCCGGAAGCACAGCAAAAGGCGCTCGAATCCAAGGGTGAAAGCATCACCCATGGCATGAACAACCTGCTGCATGACCTGCGTCAGGGCCATGTCTCGCAGACTGACGAGAGCCTGTTTGAGGTCGGCCGCAATGTCGCCACCACCGAAGGCGCCGTGGTCTTCGAGAACGAACTGTTCCAGCTCGTCGAATACAAGCCGCTGACCGAGCAGGTCTTCGAGCGCCCGATGCTGTTCGTGCCGCCGTGCATCAACAAGTTCTACATCATGGACTTGCAGCCGGACAACTCGCTGATCCGCTACACCGTGGCGCAGGGTCACCGCGTCTTCGTGCTGAGCTGGCGCAATCCGGACGATAGTCTGGTCAACAGCACCTGGGATGACTACATCGAAAACGCCGTCATCCGCGCCATCGAGGAAGTGCGCAGCATCGGCGGCACCGACACGATCGACACGCTGGGCTTCTGCGTCGGCGGCACGCTGCTGACCACCGCCCTGGCCGTGCTGGCTGCCCGTGGCCAGCAACCCGCTGCCAGCGTGACGCTGCTGACCACCCTGCTCGACTTCAGCCAGACCGGCATCCTCGACATCTTCATCGACGAAGCCGCGGTGCAGATGCGCGAGATCACGATCGGCCCCGACGCGCCCAACGGCCCGGGCATGCTCAAGGGCAAGGAGCTGGCCTCGACCTTCAGCTTCCTGCGCCCCAACGATCTGGTGTGGAACTACGTCGTCGGCAACTACCTCAAGGGCGAAACACCCCCGCCGTTTGACCTGCTCTACTGGAACTCGGACAGCACCAACCTGCCCGGCCCGATGTACTGCTGGTACCTGCGCAACACCTATCTGGAAAACAACCTGAAGGTGCCGGGCCGTGCCACGGTCTGCGGCGAAAAGGTCGATCTCGGCGCCATCAAGGCTCCGGTCTACTTCTACGCCTCACGCGAAGATCACATCGTCCCCTGGGACTCGGCCTACATGGGCACCAAGCTGCTCAAGGGCCCGAAGCGCTTTGTGCTCGGTGCTTCCGGCCACATCGCCGGCGTGATCAACCCGCCGGCCAAGAAAAAGCGCAACTACTGGACCAACGACCAGCTGCCGGCCAAGGCCGACGACTGGTTCGGCAAGGCCCAGGACAACGCCGGCAGCTGGTGGCCGGACTGGGCCGACTGGCTCAGCCAGCACGCCGGCCGCCGCATCGCCGCACCGAAGGACTACGGTGACCGCAGCCATCGTCCGATCGAAGCGGCACCGGGCCGCTACGTCAAGCAAAAAGTCTGAACGACACTTTCTTCCCTCAGAAGTTTGAACAACGAAGGAGACCTCCCATGACCGATATCGTCATCGTTGCCGCTGCCCGCACTGCCGTGGGCCGTTTCGGCGGATCCCTGGCCAAGGTATCTGCCCCTGATCTCGGCGCTGCCGTCGTCCGTGACCTGCTGCGCCGCACTGGCGTGGCCGGCGAGCAAATCGGCGAAGTGATCCTGGGTCAGGTGCTGACCGCCGGTTCGGGCCAGAACCCCGGCCGCCAAACCGTGATCAAGTCCGGTCTGCCCCAGTCCGTGTCCGGCATGACCATCAACAAGGTCTGCGGCTCCGGCCTGAAGGCCGTGATGCTGGCTGCTCAAGCGATCCGTGACGGCGACAGCGAGATCATCATCGCCGGCGGCCAGGAAAACATGAGCGCCAGCCCGCACGTGATGCTGGGTTCGCGCGATGGCACCCGCATGGGCGACGCCAAGATGATCGACACCATGATCGTCGACGGCCTGTGGGATGTGTACAACCAGTACCACATGGGCATCACTGCTGAAAACGTCGCCAAGAAGTACGGCATCACTCGCGAGATGCAGGATGCTCTGGCGCTGGCTTCGCAGCAGAAGGCTGCAGCCGCTCAGGACGCCGGCCGCTTCAAGGACGAAATCGTCGGCATCTCGATTCCGCAGCGCAAGGGTGACCCGATCGTTTTCGACACCGACGAGTTCCTCAACCGCAAGACCAATGCCGAAGCGCTCTCGGGCCTGCGTCCGGCCTTCGACAAGGCTGGCAGCGTCACCGCCGGCAACGCCTCGGGCCTGAACGACGGCGCCGCCGCCGTGATGGTGATGAGCGCCAAGAAGGCCGAACAACTCGGCCTGAAGCCGCTGGCTCGCATCGCTTCCTACGCCAGCGCCGGTCTGGATCCGTCGATCATGGGCATGGGCCCGGTGCCGGCCGCGCAAAAGGCCCTGGCTCGCGCCGGCTGGACCGCTCAGGATCTGGATCTGCTCGAAATCAACGAAGCCTTCGCCGCTCAAGCCTGCGCGGTCAACAACGAAATGGGCTGGGACACCAGCAAGGTCAACGTCAACGGTGGCGCCATCGCCATCGGTCACCCGATCGGCGCTTCCGGCTGCCGCATCCTGGTGACGCTGCTGCACGAAATGCAGCGCCGTGACGCCAAGAAGGGCATCGCCTCGCTGTGCATCGGCGGCGGCATGGGTGTGGCGCTCACCGTCGAGCGCTAAAAATCGAACTGAATCAATCCATCAAGAGGAGATCAAACATGTCGCAAAAAGTCGCTTACGTCACCGGGGGCATGGGTGGCATCGGAACCGCCATCTGCCGTCGCCTGCACAAGGACGGTTTCAAGGTCATCGCCGGCTGCGGCCCGACCCGTGACTTCCAGAAGTGGCTCGACGAGCAAAAGGCCGACGGCTACACCTTCTACGCCTCGGTCGGTAACGTCGCTGACTGGGACTCGACCGTCGAAGCCTTCCAAAAGGCCATCGCTGAGCATGGTCAGATCGACGTGCTGGTCAACAACGCCGGCATCACCAAGGACCGCATGTTCCTGAAGATGACCCGCGAAGACTGGGACGCTGTGATCAGCACCAACCTGACCTCGATGTTCAACGTGACCAAGCAGGTCGTGCCGGGCATGGTTGAAAAGGGCTTTGGCCGCATCATCCAGATCTCGTCGGTCAACGGCGAGAAGGGTCAGGCTGGTCAGACCAACTACTCGGCCGCCAAGGCCGGTATGCACGGCTTCACGATGGCCCTGGCCCAGGAAATGGCCAACAAGGGCGTGACGGTCAACACCGTCAGCCCGGGCTACATCGGCACCGACATGGTCCGCGCCATCAAGCCGGAAGTGCTGGAAAAGATAGTCGCTACCATCCCGGTCAAGCGTCTGGGCACCCCGGAAGAAATCGGCTCGATCGTCGCCTGGCTGGCTGGCGAAGATTCCGGCTTCACCACCGGCGCTGACTTCAGCTGCAACGGCGGCCTGCACATGGGCTAAACGAGGCTTTTGCCTTGGACAAAAAAGCTCCTTCGGGAGCTTTTTTGTTTTGGCTGCAGCTCAAACAACTTCTTGAGCTTCGTGACGCAGCTGTACGGTCATCACCAAAGCCCCCCCCGAGTTCACGCTTCAAGGAAGTTCCTGGGACCACGGGATCAGCCACCACTGCGTGTTCCCCAAGGAAAAGCGCTCAGTGGGCCGGAACACCTCGGACCGGTTCGTCCGCTGCGGCAAGCCGGTCGAGCATGGCGCAAACATCGGCCATGCTGCCGGCGATCACTGCATGGCGGTGATCAACCGGGTCGATATGCAGCCGTACGGGCCGTGATGGCCTGAACACAACAGCTGGCGCCCGCTGTGGCACCACGAAACGGATCGTCGTGGCCTGCGGGTCGAGCCCTGAAGGTTCGACGCGACCGATCTGAGGTAATGAACGATCCTCGGCCCCCGTCTGCCCCCCACTCTCGCCCTGAATCCACCGCCCAGCCTGCTGCACCTGCTGGCCCAGCCAGCGCCGCACTGCTCGGACCGGCTCACCGCTTCGTGCACGCAAGTTGCCAAGACGCCGGTTGATCGTGTCCAGGGGAATCACGGTCACGGCAACCGACAGGACAGCCAGGGTGGTCATCAAGGTTTTCATGGACATGGCTCCGGCTAGCCGGCCGGCAAATTCCGGTCGGTGAAAGTTGAGAAGAACAGCCAGGAAGTCGTGGTCCGAACCCATTGGGACGAACGACGAACGTGTACGCGTTACATCAGCATCGTGTTGCGAATCAGCCCGACCGCGATGCCTTCGAGTGCGAACTGCGTTTCGCGGGGGGTGACTTGAATGATCTGGAAATCCGGGTTTTCAGGCAGCAGTTCGATGCCTGTACGAGTGCGGCGATAGCGTTTGACCGTCACCTCGTCACCCAGACGGGCGACGACGATCTGGCCGTTCTTGGCTTCGCTGGCCTTTTGCACCGCCAGCAAATCGCCGTCGAGGATGCCGGCGTCGCGCATGCTCATGCCGCGCACCTTGAGCAGGAAGTCGGGCTTGCGGGCAAACATCTGCGGCTCGACCTGGAAGGTCTGCTCGATGTGTTCCTGCGCCAGGATCGGACTGCCCGCCGCCACCCGGCCGACCAGCGGCAGCGACAGCGTGCCGATCGGCTCGCCCAACGGCAGGCTGAACTGACGACCGATGTCCTTGATACGGGCCTCGTTGAGGCTGCGCAGGGTGTCGGACTTGAGCCGAATGCCCCGTGAGGTGCCGCTGAGCAACTCGATCACACCTTTGCGAGCCAGGGCTTGCAGATGTTCCTCGGCCGCATTGGCCGAGCGGAATCCCAGTTCGGCAGCAATCTCGGCCCGGGTCGGTGGCGCGCCGGTGCGCTCAATGCTGCTCTGGATCAGCTCCAGAATCTGCTGCTGACGCGCAGTCAGCCGGGGATTGGGTTCGGGAAGCAACGACATGGATGATCTCCTGCAGGTCATCAACCAGCCTCGGGAAAGTTGCCGGCAGCCCAAGGGATTGATGGTGAAATCGGGGGATGGAACTTGCGATACGAGAGATCGGAGAACTTTCTCTCATGCGCCTGTCTTTCCATCCAGTATCTGTATTTTCATCCAGTTCTCATCCTCATGGCAAGCCCGAGTTGCCCCCCCCTTCCCCGCATCGTGGTTCTGGGCCTTGGCGGCACGATTGCTGCGACAGCGGCCAACGCCGCTGAGCAGACCCGTTATCAAGCAGGAACACGGTCGGTTGACCAGCTGCTTAGCGCGATTGGCGGCAGCCCGCTGCAGCCTGACGGGACCCTTGAGACCGAACAGATCGCACAAATCGACAGCAAGGACGTGTCGACGTCGCACTGGCAGGATTTACTCGCCCGGGTGGCGCACCATCTGTCACGACCCGAGGTTCAGGGCCTCGTCATCACTCACGGAACCGACACGCTGGAGGAAACGGCCTACTTGCTGCAGCGCGTCCTGGCACCGGCTCGGCCGGTGGTGATGACTGCCGCCATGCGACCGGCGACCTCCTTGCAGGCGGATGGCCCCCAGAACCTGCGTGATGCGCTCAGCCTGGCGGCTCACCCGCAGGCTCAGGGTGTGATGACCGTGCTGGCGGGATGGGCTCTGGCCGGCACGGAGGTTCGCAAGGTGCACGGTCACCGACTTGACGCCTTTACCAGCGGCGATGCCGGGCCGATCGGGCGCTGCGTCAATGGGCACTGGCATCTCTATCGCCCTTGCCCCGCAAGCCTGCCCCTCTGGGATCGACTCGGGGCTCGTCTGCTGGAGCGAGGCCGACCCTGGCCACGCATAGTTCAGATCCCGAGCCATGCCGGGCTCGATCCGAGTCTGATGGCAGAGATGGTCGACTGGCTGTGCGCTCAGGGTGTGGCAGGGTTCGTGGTCGAAGGCACGGGCTACGGCACCGTGCACCAGGCCCTGGAGGCTGCGCTGAGCCCACAGCGCATCGGCACCCGGCCGGTCTGGCGATCGAGCCGCTGTGTCGACGGCGGAATCCCGGGCGATCTCACACCGGCTCAAGCCCGCATCGAACTGATGCTGCGCCTGATGCTGGCCGACGATCGACCTGTACCCCGGTCTATGATGGTTTCCCCCTGAAGGAGTCTCCATGAGCCTGTTCGACTTCATCCGCAAGCAGTTCATCGATGTCATCGAGTGGAACGAGACCGAGCCGGGCGTACTGGCCTGGCGGGTACCGATGCAGGATCACGAAATCCAGAACGGCGCGGTGCTGACGGTGCGCGAAGGCCAATCGGCCGTCTTCGTCAACGAAGGCCGCATCGCCGACGTCTTCGGGCCCGGGCGGCACATCCTGACCACCCGCACCCTGCCGGTGCTGACCAATCTGCTCAACTGGGACAAGCTGTTCGACTCACCCTTCAAAAGCGATGTCTGGTTCATCGCCACCCGGCAGCAGCTCGATCAGCGCTGGGGCACACAGCAGCCGGTGACGCTGCGCGATCGCGACTTCGGCGCGGTGCGGCTGCGTGCCTTCGGCAACTGCAGTTATCACGTCGCCGAAGCGCGCACCTTCCTGCAGCAGGTGGTTGGCAGCCGCGATGTGGTGCGGGCGGGCGATGTCGACGGGCAGTTGCGCGGTCTGATCCTGCAGCATCTGGCTGATGCGGTGGCGCAAAGCGGGGTGCCTTTTCTCGATCTCGCCGCCAATCAGGTGGAATTCGCCGAGCAGATTCGCCGCGTCGTCGCCCCGGCCTTTGAGCCACTCGGCCTGAGCCTCGACAGCCTGACCCTGCAAAGCGTCTCGCTGCCCGAGGAACTGCAGAAGATCCTCGACCAGAAGATCGGGCTGGGCGTGATCGGCACCGGCAACCTCGCCGCATTCACTCAGTACCAGACCGCCCAGGCGATCCCGAAGCTGGCCGAAGGGGTAGCACAGGGTGGCGGCAGCATCGCCGGCGATGCGGTCGGGCTCTCGGCCGGGTTGGTGCTCGGCCAGACCCTCGGCCAGAGCTTGATGCAGGGCCTTCAGGCAAACGTGGCCCCGGTAACGGCAACAGCCCCGGCCGCTACAGCCACGACACCCTCCACGGTTGGATCAGGTGCGGATGAGGTCATCGCCCTGCTCGAAAAGTTGGGTGCCTTGCGCGACAAGGGCATCCTCAATGAGGAAGAGTTCGCTGCCAAGAAGGCCG
>DALYHR010000055.1:0-10467 GCA_031970775.1 Burkholderiaceae bacterium
CAACACCGAGCCGAACCTCATGGACCTGGGAAGCCCCATCGACGGCAGTGGCCTCTACCGATGTGAGTTCGAGGGTGCGAATCGCCACCGACAGCGCCAGTTGCCCCAGCGCGGACCCGGCGGGCGCCGGATCGATCCAGCCGATGGCTCCGGTGTAGAGCCCGCGGTGCGAATCCTCCAGCGTGCCGATCAGCTCGAGGGTATGCCGTTTGGGCGCCCCGGTGATCGAGCCGCAAGGGAACAGGGCCTGCAGCAACGCCGGCAGATCGAGCTGCGGCAGCGGCTCGGCTTGCACGGTCGACGTCATCTGCCACAGCGCACCATGGGCCTCGACAGCAAATAGCGCCGGCACCTTCACACTGCCGGTCCGGGCGATGCGGCCCAGATCGTTGCGCAGCAGGTCGGTGATCATCAGGTTTTCGGCGCGATTTTTCGGATCAGCCGCCAACCAGTCCGCTGCGGCCTGATCGCGCTGCGCATCGTCCGGCACCCGAGCGACCGTGCCCTTCATCGGGCGTGCGATCAATCGAGCGTCCTGTGCATCGATCTCGTGGCGCACGAAGAGTTCCGGCGACAGCGATAGCAGCCAGGGGGAGCCAGCATCACGCTCGGGGGACTGCGGCCGGTGAATCAGCGCGCCGTAGGGCACGGGCTGACGCTCCCGCAGCATCCGGTAGAACGCCAGCGGGTCACCGAGCAACCGGTTGTGCAACCTCAGGGTGAGGTTGACCTGATAGGTCTCGCCGTCGCGAATCAGCGCATGAATGCGCCGAACCCGCGCCTCGAAGGCCTCGGCCGGCATCTCGGGCTGCCACGCCCCGACCAGGGCGGCGGGTGCGTGATCGGGCGAAACCTGTGCTGCCAGCCAGCAATCGACCGCTGAAGCCTCCAGCCGTTGCAGCGACTCGAAGATCAGAAAGCGCAGACAGCCTGGCGGATGCTGCCGCGGCAGGGCAACCCCCTGCAGCCGCACTCCCCACTCAAAGTCGGCCAGCAGCACGACGTGCCGACCCCGGGCCATCTCGATCTGCACCGCCTGCCAACAGGCCGGGAGATCCTCGGCACTGTGGCTGACTCGTTCACCGCACCAGCCGGTGTAAAGCCGGCTGACTGCACCGTCGGACCGACAGTCATCCAGCAGGGCAAAGGGCTGCATGATGTCGTGGACGACCGAGGCAAGAGGGGCTGAAGTCCGCGCCCGACCCTGTTCAGGCCGGGCGGTCGGCGGTCAGACCGCGGCGCGCTGTTCCTCGAAAGGCAGATGCAGCTGCGACAGGTCGCGACGAGTCTCGACCAGGATCAGCGGGCCTTCGTCCTTCAGCACCACCGGCTGAATCACGCGCGGCACATGCACCGGCTTGGGCTCGGCGGCCATCGCCTCCTGAACGGCCCGCACCTTGTCGGCATCGCTCAGCACCCACTGCATACCGACCGCATCGACCAGGCGATGCAGCTCATCGACGGCCAGTTGGTACGGCGCTGCGGCGGCAGGCGCTTCAACCTCGGCAGAGGCGGCAGCGATCGGAGCAGCAGCACTCACGACGGCAACAGCCTCCTCGGGCCGGGCGACCGGGGTCGCTGCATCCGCTGCGGCAACCACGACCGGTTCGGCGGCGACCTCAGCCGTCACACCGTCGGCGAACGCCGAGGACACCGTCGTTTCGTCGGCGGATCCGGCAACACCGGTCTCCTCACCCTCACGACGGCGACGCGGACGACGTTCGCGGCGCTGGCGGGGTTGGTCATCAGCTGCATCTGCGACAGCAGTCGGTGCTCCGTCCTGTGTCGCGTCAGCCGGCGCCGCGGCGACCTCGACCGACTCGGCCACCTGGCCCTCGGCTCCGGCGTCAGCACCGCTCTCGATCAGGTTGCCCTGTTCATCCCGGTCGCGACGACCGCCACGACGACGACGACGGCGGCCTTCACCACGATCGCCCGCAGCGCCTTCGGCCCCGCTTTCAGCACCCGGCTGAGTCGGCTGCGCATTCAGGTCGACCCGATCAGCCCCCGCGGTCTGAGCCTGAGCAGCCGTGCCTTCCGGCGCCAGCGCAAAGCTCATCGGCGGCGGCAGATGCGGATTGCTGCCCTCGGCAGCCTGCGGACGCTGACCACGGCCGTTGCGGCGCCCGCCCTGCGAACCGTTCTGAGCAGTCGACTCGCTCGGAGCGCCCGTCAACACTGCGGTGTCGGCTGCCGCGACCGGAGCCTGACGCTCGCGGCGGCCTTCGCCGCGCGACTGCTGCTCGGTGCGTTCGGCACGATCACCACCGCGTTCGGCCCGTTCGGCCCGTTCACCGCGGTCGTTGCTGCGTTCGCCACGCTCGGGGCGTCCACCGCGTCGGCCGCCGTCGCGGCGACCTTCCCGGTTGCCATCGCGGCCCTCACGACCTTCACGTCCCCCCTCGCGACCGCCTTCTGCACGCGCGGCCGGAGCACTGTTCGTGCTCGTCGACGTAGCAGCAACAGCCGCACCGGCTGCAGCCACCGTGGCCGCAGCAGCGACCGGAGCCGCCGTGCTGGCCGAGCCGCCACCGAAGAGACTGCGAACCCAGCCGAAGAATCCTCCGGATGACTTGGACTGAGCCGGCGCAGCCACCGGGGCCGGTGCTGGAGCAGCCACCGGGGCGGGGGCTGCTGCCACGGGCGCCGGAGCGACCGGAGCCGGTTCGGGCTTGGGCGGTGCCACCGGTGCAGGCTGATCGGGCAGCACACCCTTGATGATCGGCTCCTGCTTGGGCTTGGCCTTCTCGCGACGGGTGATGCCGACTTCCTCGTCCGGCTCCTCGATCATCGTGTAGCTAGCAGCGATGTTCTCCAGACGCGGGTCGTCGTGGCGCAGGCGCTCGAGCTTGTAGTTCGGCGTTTCGAGATGCTTGTTGGGCACCAGCAGCACGGTGACGCGCTGCTTGAGTTCGATCTTGGTGATCTCGGTGCGCTTCTCGTTGAGCAGGAAGGAGGTCACCTCGACCGGCACCTGCACGTGCACGGCGGCCGTGTTGTCCTTCAGCGACTCCTCCTGGATGATGCGCAGGATCTGCAGCGCCGAGCTCTCGGTGTCGCGGATGTGGCCGGTGCCGTTGCAGCGCGGGCAGGTGATGTGGCTGCCCTCGCTCAGCGCCGGGCGCAGGCGCTGACGGCTGAGTTCGAGCAGGCCGAACTTGGAGATCGAGCTGAGCTGCACACGGGCACGGTCGGTGCGCAGCGCATCGCGCAGACGCTGTTCGACGTCGCGGCGGTTCTTGCTCTCCTCCATGTCGATGAAGTCGACCACGATCAGGCCGCCGAGGTCGCGCAACCGCATTTGGCGGGCGATTTCATCGGCCGCTTCGAGGTTGGTGCGGGTGGCGGTTTCCTCAATGTCGCTGCCACGGGTGGCGCGCGCCGAGTTGACGTCGACCGAAACCAGCGCTTCGGTGTGGTCGATCACGATCGCACCGCCCGAGGGCAGGTTGACCGTGCGGCTGAAGGCCGTCTCGATCTGGTGCTCGATCTGGAAGCGGCTGAACAGCGGCGCATCGTCGCGGTAGCGCTTGACCCGGTTGGCAGTCTCCGGCATCACGTGCAGCATGAACTGACGTGCCTGCTCGTAGATGTCATCGGTGTCGATCAGGATCTCGCCGATTTCCGAAGTGAAGTAGTCGCGGATCGCGCGAATCACCAGCGACGATTCCTGATAGATCAGGAACGCGCCCTTGCCCACCTTGGAGGCCGCATCGATCGCGGTCCAGAGCTTGAGCATGTAGTTGAGGTCCCACTGCAACTCGGCAGCGGTGCGGCCGATGCCGGCGGTGCGGGCGATCAGGCTCATCCCCTTGGGGTAGTCGAGCTGATCCATCGCCTCCTTGAGTTCCTCACGGTCCTCGCCCTCAATGCGACGGCTCACGCCACCGCCGCGCGGGTTGTTCGGCATCAGCACCAGATAGCGCCCGGCCAGCGAGACGAAGGTGGTCAGCGCTGCGCCCTTGTTGCCGCGCTCTTCCTTCTCGACCTGAACCAGCAGTTCCTGGCCGTTGGCGATGACGTCCTGGATCTTGGCGTCGCGAACGCTGACGCCATCCTTGAAGTACTGGCGCGAGATTTCCTTGAACGGCAGGAAGCCGTGGCGGTCCTCGCCGTAATCGACGAAACAGGCTTCCAGCGAAGGCTCGACGCGAGTGACGACGGCCTTGTAGATGTTGCCCTTGCGCTGCTCGCGCCCTTCGATTTCAGTCTCGAAGTCGAGCAGTTTCTGACCATCGACGATCGCCAGGCGCCGTTCTTCGGGCTGCGTGGCATTGATCAGCATGCGCTTCATGCGTTCTCCTCACGCCGCGACCTGTGCGATCGCGACGCGCAACGAAACACCTGCCGGGCTTCCGTTCAGGAAGCGACACGGCAGGTCTGCCTCGATGCACGAGAACCGGCATCCCGACCCTGAAGGAATCGCCCGAGGCCTTCCGCACCGTGCGCTGGATCACGAGGATCACGACGCGACGGTTCAGACGGTTGGCGGGGCAGCGTGCGTGCGCGAGGTTGGCGCGGCATCCGGACCTGGCAAAGCCTCACGCACCCCGGCTCCGGCCCGTTCGGACGCGCGGTCCGGGGCTCGAAAATCAACAAGGGGTTTGGGAAGCGGTCTGGACATGCGACAGCGTCTCTCGTCGGACGCGGACTGCAGCGTTCGGGTCGGTGCCCGACCGCTGCAGTCTGAAAACCTTTGATTGGGGGTCCTTGGACTGAGGGTCTCTTCCGCCCTCCCACCGAATCCGCCTGTTCACCTTGGGAACAGGCCTGAACCGGCTGCGGGAGCGCGTTGCATCACCTGTGGACAAGCTCCCCGGAGGGGGCTTCATCCGCCACGTTGTCACCCGTGCCGAGCCTGTGCCGGGAATGAGCCCGTTAAACTCAGGCAGATCAGACACTTACAGCGCCATCGTGGAGCGACGCATTATAGGGGCAAGGTCGGCACCCCCGAAGAGGCTGCAACAGCCTCCCGCCGAACCGACTGTCCAGCATCTCGGCGTCGATGAGGAATCGGCGGGACAACGTCTGGACAACTTCCTGATGCGCCACCTCAAGGGTGCGCCCAAGACGCTGGTCTACCGCATCATCCGAAGCGGTGAAGTGCGCGTCAACAAGGGCCGCGCCAGTGCCGAAACCCGCTTGTCAGCGGGCGATTCCGTTCGGGTGCCACCGCTGCGCTTGAGCACGCCCCAACCGTCCGGCAGCGAGTCGGCCGTGCCGCCACGCGAATTTCCGGTGCTGTTCGAGGACGAACACCTGCTGGTCATCGACAAACCCGCTGGCGTGGCGGTGCATGGCGGCTCGGGGGTGAGCTTCGGCGTGATCGAGCAACTTCGCCGCGCCCGTCCTGATGCGAAGTTTCTCGAACTGGTACACCGACTCGACCGCGAAACCTCGGGTCTGCTGCTGATCGCCAAACGCCGCAGCGCACTGACGGCCTTGCAGGATCAGTTCCGCCAGCGCGAGACCGGCAAAACCTATCAGGCGCTGGTGATCGGCCGCTGGCCTGCCAAGCTCAAGGTGATCGACGTCGCGCTGCACAAATACCTCGACGCCGCCGGGGAGCGCCGCGTCCGAGCTGTCGCTGCGGACTGTGAGGACGGGCGGCGTTCGATCAGCCTGGTGCGGATCGCGCAGCAGTTTCAGGACTTCACGCTGCTGGACGTGACGATCAAGACTGGTCGGACCCATCAGATTCGCGTGCACCTGCAAAACGCCGGGCACCCAATCGTCGGTGACGACAAATACGGCGACTTTGCGCTGAACAAGGCGATGGCCCGCGGCGAGTCGGTGCCGGACTGCCGCTTCGACCGCATGTTTCTGCACGCCGCGCGGTTGAGCTTCGATCACCCGATCACTGATGCGCGAATGTCCCTGCATGCCCCGCTACCGGCCGAATGCGTCACGCTGCTGGCCCGTCTGGGCGGGCCGGGCCCGCTCGGCACCGCTGACGATTCTTTCCTGGACAGCCGCTCATGACCCTTCTCCCCCGGCAGTACGACCTGATCGTCTTCGATTGGGATGGCACCTTGTTCGACTCGACCGCCCTGATCGTCAGCTGCATCCAGGCCGCGTGCCTGGATCTTGGGGTTCCGGTGCCTGATCGGCAGCAGTCGCGCGAGGTGATCGGCCTGAGCCTGGATCTGGCCATGCGACACGCCTGCCCGGACCAGGACGATGCGCTGTACCCGCAGCTGTGCGACCGCTACCGCCACCACTATTTCCGCGATCACCACGAGGTGACCCTGTTTGAGGGCGTGACCGAGCTGCTGCAAACGCTGCGAACCCGCCACCACTGGCTGGCGGTCGCCACCGGCAAGAGTCGCCGCGGGCTGGATGAGGCACTGCAGATTTCTGGCCTGTCGCCCTTCTTTGACGCCACCCGCACGGCCGATGAAACAGCCTCCAAACCCAACCCGCTGATGCTGCTCGAGCTGATGCGCCAGTTTGGTGCCGAGCCCGAGCGCACCTTGATGATCGGCGACACCACGCACGACCTGCAGCTGGCTGCCAACGCCGGCGTGGAGGCCATCGCCGTCACCTACGGAGCCCACGAAACCGAGGCGCTGCTGCGCACCCATGCTCCGCGAGGCGTGGCCCACTCGGTGCTGGAGCTCCGGTCCTGGCTGGAGACGCACGCATGACTGGCCCGGCCGAAGTCGCATCCGTCGATTTGTGCGCGGCGGCCGAACTTCAGGAGGGCGGTTCGGCGCATGTCTTTGACGTGCTGGAATATGGCGAGCCGCTGCGCGCCTTCGTCCTTCGGCATGACGGTGCACCCGTCGGCTATTTGAATCGCTGCGCCCATGTGCCTGCCGAGCTGGACTGGCAACCTGGACAGTTTCTCGACGAGTCCGGGCGATGGATCCTCTGCGCGATGCACGGCGCTGTGTATGACCCAGCCAACGGTTTGTGCGTAGGCGGTCCCTGCGCGGGCAGAAGTCTCACCCCGTTGCGCCTTCAGGAGCGTGAAGGCCGTATCTACTGGTATCCTGACGGCCCTCTGGCGCCGCAGAATAACAACTCACGGCGCTGAGCCCAGCCGAGCACTGTTTTCCACCCCGTCCCGAAACGGGAGTGACGCTATTTCATCATGACCACCCCCGAAGATCCCGCCGCGCTCCCGCCCTCCTCCTCGGCGAACGCGGCCGGTACGGCCGAACCCGTCCTGTCCCGCGGCACGGCGGACCATCTGGTCGAGCAGTTCGCTCGCGAATACCTGCGCGACCGCCGCAGCGATCGGCGCTGGCGCTTCTTCCTGCGGCTGTCGTGGGTGCTGATCGTGATCCTGCTGCTGGGCGAACTGGCCGGGCAGCGCAACTCCAGCGTCGACCCCCATGGCCCGCACACCGCGCTGATCGAACTGCGCGGCGAGATTTCAGCCGACAGCGAGGCCAGCGCCGAAAACATCATCGCCGGCCTGAAGAATGCCTTCGAGGACCCCAATGCCCTGGCTGTGGTGATCCGAGCCAACTCCCCCGGCGGCAGCCCGGTGCAGGCCGGCATCATCAATGACGAGATCTGGCGCCTGAAGGCCAAGCACAACAAGAAGGTCTACACCGTGGTTGAGGAGGCCTGCGCCTCCGGGGCCTATTACATCGCGGCCGCCTCGGACGCCATCTATGTCGACAAGGCCTCGATCGTCGGTTCGATCGGCGTGCTGATGGATGGTTTCGGGTTCAGCAATGTCATGAATCGCTTCGGCGTCGAGCGCCGGCTGCTGACTGCGGGCAGCAACAAGGGCATGCTCGATCCGTTCCTGCCCCTGTCGGACAAGCATCGCGGCTACGCGCAATCAATGCTCGACCAGATCCACCGTCAGTTCATCGCCGTAGTGCGCAAGGGCCGGGGTGAGCGCCTGAAGGAAACCCCGGAGACTTTCTCCGGCCTGTTCTGGAATGGTGAAGAAGCCGTGCGCATCGGTCTGGCCGACGGCCTGGGCAACCTCGATTTCGTGGCCCGCGAAGTCGTGCGCGCCGACGAGGTGATCGACTACACCCCCAAACCCAATGTGGCTGAACGTCTGGCCAAGCGCTTCGGCGCCGCACTGGGCGAAGGCGCCGTCAAGGCGCTCGGCAGCCTGCCGGCGCTGCGCTGATCGGACGCGGCTACAGCCAGCCAGCCCGGCGAAAACGCCAGTACAGCAGGCCGCTGACCCCGGCAATCACGCTCAGGGCCATGGGGTATCCCCAGGTCCATTTCAGTTCGGGCATGACCTCGAAGTTCATGCCCCAGATCCCGGCAAAGGCGGTGGCCACCGCAAAGATGCCAGCCCAGGCCGCCAGGCGCTTGGTCGTTTCGGACTCTTCGATCGTCACCATCGACAGATTGACCTGAATGGCGGTGCCGATCGTTTCGCGGATGTTGTCGATCGAGGCCAGGATGCGGCTCAAGTGATCGCCGACGTCCCGGAAATACTCGGCACTGCGCGCGCACACCGCTGGAACCCGGCTGCCATGAAGCCGGTTGGCTGCTTCGCTCAGCGGCGCCACAGCGTGACGCAGCTTCATCACCTGACGCTTGAGCGCATAAAGATGTTCGACATTGGCTCGACCCGAGCCACGCTCGAAGATCTGCTCCTCGATCACTTCGAGTTCGCCCTCCAGCGCCTCGATCACCGGGAAGTAGCGGTCGACCACGGCATCCATCAGCGCATACAGCACGAAGCCTGAACCGTGGGACAGCAGCTCGGGCTCACGCTCGCAGCGCCGCCGCACTCCGAGGAAATTCTGCGCACTGCGATTGCGCACCGACAGCACAAAATTCGGGCCGACAAAGACGTGCACCTCACCGACCCGCAACTCGTCGGTCGGACTCAGTTCGAGCAGGTGCATGACCACGAAGAGCGTGTCGCCGTACTCCTCGATCTTGGGACGCTGATGGCCGTGCCGGGCATCCTCGATCGCCAGTTCGTGCAGGCTGAACTCCTCCTGCATCTGCGCCAGCTCCTCGTTGCTGGCGTCCCGCAGGGCCACCCAGACGAAGCAGTCTGATTGACTCAGGTAGTCGCTGATCGCACTGACCGGAATGTCGGCCAGCTTGGTCCCCTCCCGATAGACGACGCAGTTGATCAGCATCCCGAACCTTTCCCGTGCAGCGGGCACCCCCGAAGAGCCGCGATCATGCCCGAAGCCCGCCGGTTCGGCCCACCGGGCAAGCCCTGCGATACTTGCGGCCCATGTCGACCCATCGCCGTTTTCACGCATTTATTCCGGCAGCCACTTTGGCTGGAGTCCTGGCCCTTTCGGCCTGCTCCCCGTCGAAGCCCGAAATTCGCAGCGCGGACGCCAGCAACCCGGCGCTGGTGAACACCGGCAAGGCCCTCTATGACCGGCTTTGCGCCTCCTGCCATGGCGCCAAGCTCGAAGGTCAGCCCGAGTGGCAAAGTCGCAAGTCTGATGGCAAGCTGCCCGCCCCGCCTCATGACGCCAGCGGCCATACCTGGCATCACGACGACGCCACGCTGTTCGACATCACCCGCAATGGGCTGGCCAAGTACAGCGGGCCGGACTACCGCACCGATATGCCGAAGTTCGTAGGCGTACTCAAGGACGAAGAGATCTGGGCCGTGCTGGCCTACATCAAGTCGACCTGGCCGGCCGAAACCGCACAACACCAGGCCAGTCTCAACCGCCCCGCCCGCCCCTGATCCAGCACAAAGAGCTCAGTCGCGATGGACTACGCCACGCTGAAGCTGATTCACCTGAGCGCCGTAACGCTATCGCTCGGCGGCTTCGTGGTGCGCGCACCGGCGGCGATTCGCGGTGCGCCCTGGGTGCGCCACCGGGTGATGCGGGTGCTGCCCCACGCCGTCGACACCGTGCTGCTTTGCTCGGCGATCGGGCTGGCGTGGATCGCCGGACTCAACCCGCTGCACACCCCCTGGCTACTGACCAAGATCATTGCCCTGCTGATCTACATCGGCCTGGGCTCACTGGCGGTCAAACCGGGCCGGCCGTCGGGCCAACGCTGGTTTGCACTGGTTCTGGCCCTGGGTGTGGCCGGCCATATCGTCAGCGTGGCGCTGACCAAGTCGCCACTCGGCGTGCTGGCATGATGGGCGGATGAACCACCCCGATGCATCCACGGTCACCACACTCGATTTCGATCTGCGCGGCGACCATATTCCACTGGATTCCCTGCTGAAAGCCACCGGCCTGGTGCCCAGTGGCGGCAGCGCCCGCGCTCATATCTCAGCCGGCGAAGCCTTGGTCGACGGGAGCGTCGAATTGCGCAAGACCTGCAAGATCCGCAGTGGACAGCGCGTCCGCTTCGGTAGCACGGAGATTCGAGTCCGGTGAGCAGTCCGTCAGACCCAAACCGCTACCGCGATCCGCTCCACGGTGTCACCCTGGAGCGGATGCTCGAATCCCTGGTGGCCTATTTCGGATGGCCCGCATTGGGCGAGCAGATAAGCATCCGCTGCTTCACCCACGACCCGAGCATCACGTCGAGCCTGCGCTT
>DALYHR010000056.1:0-10315 GCA_031970775.1 Burkholderiaceae bacterium
CATCCACTCGATGGTGGTCTGCCGCGATGCGTCTGTGCTGGCGCAACTGGGCACGCCCGACATGAAGGTGCCGATCGCCTACGGCCTGTCCTGGCCGCAGCGCATCGAGTCTGGAGCGTCGCGGCTGGATTTCCTGTCACTGGCCGCGCTGACCTTCGAGCCCGCCGATGCCCGACGCTTCCCGGGGCTGCAGCTGGCCTGGACCGCGCTGGAAGGGCCGGAGGGCAGCACGGCGGTGCTCAACGCCGCCAACGAGGTGGCGGTGGCCGAATTCCTCGAGGGGCGTCTGCGCTTTGATCGGATCCATGCGGTCAATGCTGGCACACTCGCGGCTTTGTCGATTCCGGCCGATGCCACAGCCAGCCTGGCTGGACTGCTGGATCTGGACGAACAAGCCCGACAACGAGCGCGACGCTTGGCCGCAGGACTGGGCTGAGCCGACGGTCGGTGAACCCAGCCCCTGAGGAGTCTCCATGACGACCCTGATCGCCTTCCTCGTCACGCTGGCCGTGCTGGTGCTGGTCCATGAATGGGGCCACTACCGAGTCGCCCGGGCCTGTGACGTCAAGGTGCTGCGCTTCTCGGTCGGTTTCGGTCGGGTGCTGTGGTCGCGTCAGCGCGGCGAGACCGAGTGGGTGATTTCGCTGTTGCCGCTGGGCGGCTACGTGCGCATGCTCGACGAGCGCGAGGGCGAGGTTCCTGCCGAAGAACTGCACCGCGCCTTCAATCGCAAGCCGCTGGCGCAGCGCGCCGCCATCGTGTCAGCCGGGCCTTTGGCCAACCTGCTGCTGGCCGTGCTGCTCTATGCCGCCGCAAGCTGGATCGGCACCGATGAGCCTGTGGCGCAGATCGGCACCCCGCTGGCCGGCAGCGTGGCCGATCGCGCCGGGCTGCAGGCGGGGGATCGCATCAGCGCGTTTTCCGGCGACGGTCAGAACTGGGAGCCGCTGGAGTCGATGAACGACCTGCGCTGGCGGCTGACCCAGGCGGTGCTCGAGCGCCACGACCTGTGGCTGCTGCGCGAGGCCCGCTCCCATCAGGGCGGCTCGTCGGTGCAGCTCGATCTGGACGCGCTCGATCTGCGTGAGGGCGGCGAGTCCGCGCTGATGAAGCACATCGGCCTGATCGCCCCGTACAGCGAGCCGGTGCTGGGTCGTATCACCAATAACGGGCCGGCCGATCAGGCCGGGCTGCAGGCCGGAGACCGGGTGCTGCAGGTTGACGGACAGCCTGTCGCCGACGCCGCTGCGCTGCGCATGATGATTCGCCGTGTCGTCTCCGCCACCGCCATGCACTGGCAAATCGAGCGTCAGGGCCAGGTGCTGTCGGTAGTGGTCGAGCCGCGACAGATCAGCGACGAGCGCGGCGTGACGGTCGGCCGCATCGATGCCGTGATTGGCCGGGGGCCGGAGTTGGTGCGAGTCAGCCACGGCCTGATCGACGGACTGCAGCTCGGCGTGGTGCGCACCTGGGATTCATCGATGCTGTCGCTGCGCATGCTCGGACGCATGCTGGTCGGGCAGGCCTCGGTGCGCAACCTCAGCGGCCCGCTGGCGATTGCCGACTATGCCGGGCAGTCGGCGCAGCTCGGCCTGGCCTACTACCTGGGCTTTCTGGCGATCGTCAGCGTCAGCCTCGGTGTGCTCAACCTGCTGCCGCTGCCGGTGCTGGATGGCGGCCATCTGGTTTATTACTGCGTCGAGGCCGTGATGGGACGGCCGATTCCCGTGATCTGGACTGAGCGCCTGCAGCGCGGCGGTCTGGTCCTGCTTCTGGCGATGATGTCGATCGCGCTCTACAACGATGTGGCCCGCATGCTGGGCCAGCCCTGAACGCATGACTTTCTCCTCCCTGTCCCGTTCCATCCTGGCGACGCTGATCGGGCTGTCCGCAGCCCTGTCGGCGCTGGCCGTCACCCCGTTCCAGATTCGCGATGTGCGCATCGAGGGCCTGACCCGCACCGAGCCGGGCACGGTCTTTGCGCTGCTGCCGTTTCGCACCGGCGACACCTATAACGATGACAAGGGCGTGGCCGCACTGCGGGCGCTTTTTGCCTCGGGCACCTTCAAGGACGTGCGTATCGACGTCGAAGGGCCGGTGGTGGTGGTGGTGGTCGAGGAGCGACCGCTGATCGCCAACGTCGATTTCGTCGGGGCCCGCGAATTCGACCGCGACACCCTGCTGCGGGCACTCAAGGACGTCGGCATCGGCGAGGGTCTGCCTTTCGACAAGGCGCTGGCCGACCGCGCCGAGCAGGAAATCAAGCGCCAGTATCTGACTCGCAGCCTCTATGGCGCGCAGGTGGTGACGACGATCACGCCGGTGGAGCGCAACAAGGTCAATGTGTCCTTCGCCGTGACCGAAGGGGGGGTGGCCCGCATCAACGAGATCCGCATCACCGGCAACGAAGCCTTCAGCGAGAGCACGCTGGTCGATCAGTTCGACCTCTCGCCCGGGGGGGCAATGAGCTGGTATACCAAGGCGGACCGCTACTCGCGCACCAAGCTCAATGCGGATCTGGAAACGCTGCGCGCGTTTTATCTGAACCGCGGCTACGTCGAGTTCGAGGTGCTGTCCACGCAAGTGGCGATCTCGCCGGACAAGCAGGACATCGCGATCACGATCAACCTGCGCGAAGGCACGCACTACACCGTGACCGCCGTCAAGCTCGCGGGCGACTTCCTCGGCAAGGAAGACGAGTTCCGTTCGCTGATCGCCATCCGCGCCGGGGAGTCCTACCGCGCCGAGGACATCGCCACCACGACGCGGCTGTTCAATGAGCGCTTTGGTCTGTTCGGCTACGCCTTCGCACGCATTGAGGCGGTGCCGCAGCTCGACCGCAAGACCGGCCAGGTCGCGATCACACTCAATGCCGACCCGGGGCGCCGTGCCTATGTGCGCCGCATCAACATCGGGGGCAATACGCGCACCCGCGACGAAGTGATTCGCCGCGAACTGCGCCAGTTCGAGTCCTCCTGGTATGACGGTCGGCGCATCAAGCTGTCGCGCGATCGCATCGACCGCCTGGGCTACTTCAGCCGAGTCGAAGTCGAGACCAGCGAAGTGCCGGGCAGCCCGGATCAGGTCGACCTGACGTTCAACGTCGCGGAAAAGCCCACCGGCAGCATGATGATCGGGGCCACCTACTCGACTGCCGATCAGCTTGGCTTCAACGCTTCGGTCAAGCAGGACAACATCTTCGGGTCGGGCAATTACTTCGGCATCGACTTCAACACCAGCCAGTCGGTGCGGATGCTGAACTTCTCCAGCGTCGACCCGTACTTCACCGAAGAGGGCGTGTCGCGCGGCTTTGACCTGTATTTGCGGACCAACAAGCCGGTCAACAGCCAGGGCGAGAAGTACGAACTCGTCACGCGCGGCGGCTCGGTGCGTTTTGGCCTGCCGGTCACTGAACTGGACCGCGTTTTCCTCGGCGGTGGCATCGAAAGCACCGAGATCAAGGCTTCCTCGGCGCTGCCGCAGTACTACTACAACTACCGGGCTGAGTACGGTCCGACCAGTGTCACCATGCCGCTGACCCTGGGCTGGCAGCGCGATGGACGCGATAGCGGCATGGCACCGACCTCGGGGCGCTACCTGCGCTTCAACACCGATGTCGGCGTGCTGGGCGATACCCGGTATGTGCGCACCAACGCGCAATTGCAGCAGTACTTCTCGCTGAGCAAGAAGTACACCCTGGGCTTCAACGCCGAACTGGGGTTCGGTCGCGGCCTGATGGGGCGCCCCTACCCGGTGTTCAAGAACTTCTACGCCGGCGGTCTGGGGACCGTGCGGGCCTTCGACCAGAACTCGCTCGGCCCGGTCGACATGACCGGCGCCTACATCGGCGGGGCCAAGAAGCTCAACCTCAACACCGAGTTCTACGTGCCGTTCCCCGGCGTGGGTAACGATCGCTCGCTGCGACTGTTCGCCTATCTCGACGTCGGTAACGTCTGGGCGGAGAACGCATCGATGCAGCGCGAGGATCTGCGCGCCTCGCTGGGCATGGGTCTGTCCTGGATCTCTCCGGTCGGTCCGCTCAAGTTCAGCTACGGCAATCCGGTGCGCTATCAGCCCCAAGATAAAATCCAGAAGTTCCAATTCCAGATCGGTACCGCCTTCTGATGAGATCACTGCTGACATCCCTGGGTCTGAGTGTTGTGCTCGTGCTGGGTGCGACGTCGATGACGGCGCAGGCCGGCGACCTGAAGCTCGGCTATGTCAATACCGAGCAGTTGCTGCGCGAATCGGCACCGGCCAAGGCTGCGCTGGCGCGGCTTGAGCAGGAGTTCGGTAAGCGTGACCGCGAGCTGCGTGAGGCCGAGCTGCGCATCAAGGCGGCCGGCGAAAAGCTCGACAAGGAAGGGCTTGCCCTGTCCGAAGGCGACCGCGCCCGGCGACAGCGCGAGCTGGTCGATCAGGACCGTGACCTGCAGCGCAAGCGCCGCGAGTTCCAGGAAGACCTCAATCAGCGCAAGAGCGAGGAGCTCTCCGCGGTGGTCGAGCGCGCCAACAAGGTCATCAAGCAGATCTTCGAGCAGGAAAAGTACGACCTGATCGTCCAGGAAGCCCTGGCAGCTTCCACTCGCATCGACATCACCGAGAAGGTGATCAAGGCGCTCAACACCCCGGCGGGCAAGTAATGCCGGCGCCGCTGCTGGACGGCCCGGGCGTGACCCTGGGCGAGCTGCAGGCCGCACTGGGCGGTGAGTTGCAGGGCCACACTGATCTGCGCATCACCCGCATCGCTGCGCTGGACTCGGCCGGAGCTGATGCGATCAGCTTTGTCTCCCATCCGCGCTACGTTGCGCAGCTGCGCACGACCGCAGCCGCCTGCCTGATCGTCGGCCCGGCGCTGCGCGACGAGGCGGTGGCCCGGGGGGCAGCGCTGATTACGCCTGACCCTTACCTGTACTTCGCCCGGCTGACGCAGTGGTGGGCGGCGCGAACCCGTCCGGTGGCCGCCCGCGGTGTGCACCCGGCCGCCGTCGTGGATGCAACCGCCGTACTGGGTGCCGAGGTCAGCATTGGCCCCGGAGCCGTGATCGAGGCCGGAGCCGTGGTGGGCGAGGGCGCGCAGATCGGCGCAAATTGCTTCATCGGCCACGGCGTGCAGATCGGAGCCCACACCCGGCTGGCACCGCGTGTCACGCTGATGCACGGCACCGTGCTGGGCGCGCGTTGCCTGCTGCACAGCGGGGTGGTGATCGGGGCTGACGGCTTTGGCTTCGCCCCCTCGCAGGGACGCTGGGTCAAGATCGAGCAGCTCGGCGGTGTGACGATCGGCGACGACGTCGAGATCGGCGCCAACACCTGTATCGACCGCGGTGCGCTTGAGGACACCGTGATCGGGCAGGGGGTCAAGCTCGATAACCTCATTCAGATCGGCCACAACGTGCAGGTTGGCGACCACAGCGCCATGGCTGGCTGTGCCGGCGTGGCCGGCAGTGCGCGCATCGGCAAGGGCTGTACGGTCGGGGGCGGTGCGGTGATCCTGGGGCACCTCGAACTCGCCGACGGTGTACACGTGTCGGCCTCCAGCACCGTGATGCGCTCGATCAAGCGCCCGGGCCAGTACAGCGGCGTCTTTCCGATCGACGACAACGCAGCCTGGGAAAAGAACGCCGCCACGCTGCGGCACCTGCACGGCATGCGCGACCGCCTCCGTGCTCTGGAGCGCCAGCTCCAGGACTCCTCCACAACGACAACTCAAGACCCGACGAGCCCGACATGACCACGATGGACATCCACCAGATTCTCAAGCGCCTGCCGCACCGCTATCCGATCCTGCTGGTCGACCGGGTTGTCGAGATCGAGCTGAACAAGAGCATCCGCGCGATCAAGAACGTCACGATCAACGAGCCGTTCTTCATGGGCCACTTCCCGCACCGTCCGGTGATGCCGGGTGTGCTGATCCTCGAAGCGCTGGCGCAAGCCTCCGCGCTGCTGAGCTTCGCCTCGATGGGCCAGGACCCGGGCGACGATACGGTGGTCTATTTCGCCGGCATCGACGGCGCGCGCTTCAAGCGTCCGGTCGAACCGGGCGATCAGCTGATCCTGGAGTCGACCATCACCCGCGCCAAGGCCGGCATCTACAAGTACAGCTCGCGCGCTCTGGTCGACGGCGAAGTCGCCAGCGAGGCCGAGCTGATGTGCACGATGCGCAAGATCGCCTGACGGCGGCACAGCGGGAGTCGCCATGGCGCAGATCCACCCCACCGCCGTCGTCGATCCGGCCGCCGAGTTGCATGAGTCGGTGGTCGTCGGCCCCTACACGATCATCGGTCCGCAGGTGAAGGTCGGTGCCGGCACCACCATCGCCGCTCACTGCGTGATCGAAGGCCGCACCACGATTGGTGAAGGCAACCGCATCTTCCAGTTCAACTCGATCGGGGCGCTGCCGCAGGACATGAGCCACGGCAGCGAGATCACCGAGCTGGTGATCGGCGACCGCAACACGATCCGCGAGTTCTGCACCTTCAACACCGGCACCTTCAAGGAAGAGGGCATCACCCGGGTCGGGTCCGACAACTGGATCATGGCCTACGTGCACCTCGCCCACGATGTGCGCCTCGGCAATCACTGCGTGCTGGCCAACAACGCCACGCTGGCCGGCCATGTGCATGTCGGCGACTGGGCCACCATCGGCGGCCTGTCGGGGGTGCATCAGTTTGTGCACATCGGCGCGCACGCCATGATCGGCTTCCAGGGCCATGTGGCGCAGGACGTCGCGCCCTACATGACGGTTGACGGCAACCCGCTGGCGGTACGGGCGGTCAACCTCACCGGCCTGCGCCGCCGCGGCTTCAGCAACGAGCGCATCGGTCAGATCCGCGAGATGCACAAGCTGCTGTTCCGCGCCGGGCTGACGCTGGAGCAGGCGGTCGAGCAGATTGGCGCGCTGCGCGGGCAGGACAGCGCCGAGCAGACGGCGATCGATGCTGACGTTCAGCTCATGCTCGACTTCATCGCCGCCGCCAAGCGCGGTCTGGTGCGCTGAAAGCCGAGTGCCGATGACCGCTGCTCTCGACGCTCCTCCCCGTCTGGCACTGGTCGCCGGCGAGACCTCGGGTGATCTGCTGGCCGGTCTGCTCCTGGGCGGCCTGCGTCAGCGCTGGCCGGGCCTGAGTGCGGCCGGCATCGGCGGGCCGCGCATGGCCGAGCAGGGCTTCGAGGCCTGGTGGCCCCACCAGAAGCTGGCAGTGCACGGCTACGCCGAAGCGCTGCGCCACTACCGCGAGATTTCCGGCATTCGCCGACAGCTCGGCGATCGTCTGCTGGCGCTGCCGGCCGATCAGCGCCCGGAGCTGTTCATCGGCGTCGATGCCCCTGATTTCAATCTCGGCCTCGAAGAGCGCCTGAAGGCGGGCGGTATCCCGTCGATCCATTTCGTCAGCCCGTCGATCTGGGCCTGGCGCGGTGGCCGCATCGACAAGATCCGCCGCAGCACGGACCACGTCCTCTGTCTGTTCCCCTTTGAGCCGGCGATCTACGAGCGCGCCGGCATTGCCGCCACCTTCGTCGGCCACCCGTTGGCCGATGCCATTCCGCTGGAGGTGCCCCGGGCTGCGGCGCGCAAGTCGCTCGGAATCGACGAGCACGAGACCGTGGTCGCCTTGCTGCCCGGCAGCCGTCGCGGCGAGATGCGTCACATCGCCCCGCGCCTGCTTGCCGCGGCAAGTTTGATGGCGCAGAAGCGGCCCGAACTGCGTTTCATCCTGCCGGTGGTGCCGGGGCTGCGGTCGCTGCTCGATCCGATGCTGGCCGAGTTTGCGCCGGGGCTGCCGATCGATGTGCTCGACGGACATTCGCACGCCGCGCTGGCGGCCTGTGATGTGACGCTGATCGCCAGCGGCACCGCCACCCTCGAAGCGATGCTCTTCAAGCGTCCGATGGTGATCGGCTATCACATGAGCGCCTTGAGCTGGATGCTGATGAAGCGCATGGCGTATCAGCCCTGGTTCGGGCTGCCCAACATCCTGTCAGGCGAGTTCGTCGTGCCTGAGCTGATTCAGGACCGCGCCACGCCTGAGGCCCTGGCACGCGAAGGCCTGCGCTGGCTCGACGACCCGGCCGCCAGCGAACGTCTGTCCGAGCGCTTCACCGCGCTTCATCATCAGCTGCGCCAGAACACCGCGCAGCGCGCCACCGATGCGATCGCGCAGATCCTCCTCGACGCACGCCGCCAGCGCTCCCGTTGACGGCCCGCAGCTGGCGCTGAGCTTTGCCACCGATGGCCTGATCGCCGGGGTGGACGAAGCCGGCCGCGGTCCGCTGGCCGGCCCGGTGGTGGCCGCGGCGGTGATCCTCGACGAGCTGCACCCGATCGCCGGTCTGGCCGATTCCAAGGTGCTGACCGAAAAGCGCCGCGAACTGCTCTTCGACGAGATCCGCGCCAAGGCGCTGGCCTTTTGCATTGCCGAGGCCAGCGCGGCCGAGATCGATCAGCTCAACATCCTGCAAGCGACGATGCTGGCGATGCGCCGCGCTGTCGAGGGCCTGCGGCTCAAGCCGGCCAAGGTGCTGGTTGATGGCAACCGGCTGCCGGTGCTGAAGATTCCGGCCGAAGCGATCGTCAAGGGCGACGCCAAGGTGCCGGCGATCTCGGCCGCGTCGATTCTGGCCAAGGTGACGCGCGACCGCTTTTGCCTGCAGATGGACGAGCGCTGGCCGCAATACGGCTTTGCGATTCACAAGGGCTACCCGACGGCAGCCCATCAACAGGCGCTGCGCGAATTCGGCGCCTGTGCCGAGCACCGGCGCTCCTTCGGTCCGGTGCGGCTGGTGCTGGAGCAGGCCGCATCGCCCGGCGCCTCACCCTATTACGCATGACCGTTCCTTCCCATTCCGTCTATTCGCCGGCCCGCGAGCCGCGGCTGATCTCCGCTGCGACCAACCCGCTGCTCAAGGATCTGCGTCGTCTGGCGCAGGAGCCCGGCGCCTATCGCAAGCTCGGCCGGATCTGGCTCGAAGGCGATCACCTCGCCCGCGCGCTGCTGGCGCGCGGCGGCCGGCCGCGTCTGGCCGTGATCTCGCGCGATGCCTGGGAGCTGCAGGCGCATCTGCGCGAGCTGGCGCTGGCGGCGGACGAAATCGTGCTGGTCGAGCCGGCGCTGCTCGGCGGCATCAGCTCGCTGGAGTCGCCCGCGCCGATCGGTTTTCTGATCGATGCGCCGACGCAAGTGGCGCTGTTGCCGGGTGTGGCCACCGTGGTGCTCGACCGCCTGCAGGACGCCGGCAACGTCGGCACCGTGCTGCGCAGCGCCGCGGCCCTGGGTGTGGCGCAGGTGGTGGCGATCAAAGGGTGTGCAGCGCTGTGGTCGCCCAAGGTGCTGCGCGCCGGCATGGGCGCGCACTTTGCGCTGCGGCTGGTCGAGGGTGTGACGGCCGAGCAGCTCGACGCCCTGCGCGTGCCGCTGGTGGCAACCAGCTCCTACGCCGAGGCCGAACTTCACCGCCTGACTCTGCCCAACCCCTGCGCCTGGGTCTTCGGCCACGAAGGGCAGGGGGTCGACGATGCGCTGATGCAGCGCTGCCAGCTCACCGTGCGCATCCCTCAGCCGGGTGGCGAGGAATCGCTCAACGTCGCCGCCGCTGCAGCGATCTGTCTGTATGAGTCGTTGAGGCAGGGCGGCTGAAGAGATCGACGGTGATTCGACTCAGACGCAGCCGGTCGGCTTGGGCAGGCCGCCGTACTTGGTGATCGGCTTCATCGGGCCGGTCAGCCAGAGCTCGAAGAGTTCCTTCTGGTCGACGCCGATCATCTTGGCGAACTTGCGGATCGGCGGCACGGCCTGATTCTCTTCGTAGATCTCACGGGCCTTGAGGATGTGTTCCCACTTCACCTCATCGAGCTCGAAGCCGTCGGCCTCGGCCATGGCTCGCCCGACTTCCGGGGTCCAGTGATTCATGTTGGTGAGATAGCCATCACCGTCGCGCGCGGGGAGTTCCATGAAGGGGCCTTTCAAAAGGGGTTGCCGGGCTGTCAAGGGCGCGAATGATGCCGGCGTTGCTTCCAGGGCGGTGTCAGCCTGATGAAAGTCATTTGCCCGGGTGGGTATTTGTGTCACCGGGCACTTTGCCGCCCCTGCACCCGGTCTGCTGACCGGAGGTGCAGAGGGGCGGGTCGTCACTCGTCTGAACCAGCGAAGCCAAACAGACTGAGCAGGCTGGTGAACAGGTTGAAGACCGAGACGTAGAGCCCGACCGTGGCCAGCAGGTAGTTGGTTTCACCCCCGCTGACGATGCGGCTGGTTTCGTACAGGATCAGTCCTGCCGACAGGAGCGCAACCACCGCTGATACGGCCAGACCCAG
>DALYHR010000057.1:0-10257 GCA_031970775.1 Burkholderiaceae bacterium
CTATCTCTTTGAACCCCGACCCGAGGCAAGCACTGAAGAAGTCGGTCTGCGTGCCCGGCCAGTCGATACCCGACAGGCCGCCGAGTGGCTCGACAGGGCTGACGAGGACCCGGCTCTGCCCGGGTTCGTCTGGCTGCATTTCAACTTCACCCACAACACGGCGGAGCGCTGGCTGACCGGGCGAATCGCTCCGACCTCACCGTTTATCGAGATGTTGCACAGCTCCGGGACCACCTCGACCCGGGTCGAACGGGCGGAGCAGACCCTGCTGGCGGTGATCAACGATGTGCGCTTCGAGTTCGACTTCGAGCCCTCGGACATTGCGACGTTGTGGATCAGCCTTGATCAACGGCTGATGATCACCGGCCGGCGCCAGCCCCTGCGCTCGATCGATCTGCTGCGCATGAGCGTTCGCGATGGTGAGCCGGTGCGCTCTACCGCCGAGCTGATGGCCCATCTGTTGCGTCGTCAGGTTGATGTACTCAGCGAAGTCGTCCGGCGCATCACCACCCGGGTCGATGAGGTCGAGGACCGTTTTCTGGCCGAGCGGCTCAATCCGAAGCGCAGCCGCCTAGGGGCCCTGCGCCGACTGCTGGTGAGGCTGCAGCGGCTGCTGGTGCCAGAGCCCGCCGCGCTCTTTCGGTTACTGCAGCATCCGCCGGAATGGATGCAGGAAACCGATGTCCAGGAGCTACGCGAAGCGCTGGAAGAATTCACCGTGGTGTTGCGGGACATGGTGTCCCTGCAGGAGCGGGTCAAGCTGCTGCAGGAAGAGGTGGCCGCCCAGGTGGGCGAGGAGAACAACCGCAGCCTGTTCATGCTGACCATCGTCACGGTGATGGTGCTGCCGATCAACATCATCTCCGGGCTGCTCGGCATGAATGTCGGTGGCATTCCGTTGGCCAGCCATCCACAAGGGTTCCTGATTGTCGTGGCTGTCGTGATCAGCCTGACCGCCCTGGTGACCGGAATGATCCTGCGCTGGCGGCGCGAGGTCGATTGAACCCGAGGGGCGTACGCTGTCACGATCCTTTCATTCGCGAAACCTAGCATCGGGGTGTCTGTCAACACGGTAAGGACACCTCAGCATGTTCAGCACCCTGATTCCGCGCCCCCAGTCTCCCGAAGACGAACCGCAGTCGAGCCATCGACCGGACCCGGGACTGGCCAGCGACTGCACCGACGGACCATCGCGCCGACAGTGGCTGCGCGGGTCGTTCGGATTACTGGCTGGGGCATCCACCGGTGGGGTGAGCCTAGGCGGGGTCAAGGCGATTGCGGAGTCCGCAGCTCAGCCTGCTTCGCCGGTTGTCAAGGTCGAGTTCATCGGCATGCCGCCTCCGGCCACGATGCAGGAGGCCGCCGAGGTCTTCAGCGCCGCTGCGGTCCGCGTGCACTACGCCGACGCAAGCGTTCGCACTGAAGCGCTGCGTTATCACACGCTCTACCGCACCGGACAGACCCTTGCTTCCGCTCAGGGCCCGGTGGTGGCCGGGGGCTACTTCGATCTGCATGATCGGCCGGTGCTCGACACCAGTGTGTCTCCGGCTACACAGGCCTTCAGCGATGGCCCGGACGGGCAGACGCTGCTGAGCCTGCCCAATGCGCGGGTGGCCGGCGTTCGGGGGCACCCGTTGTTTCTGGTGACTCAGTTCGAGTACCTGACGGCTCGTCAGGGCGCTGGCGGCCAGCGGCCCACCCCGGCGGAGCACGAGCAATACGGCCGACAACCCTCGCAGATCGCCGTGGCCACGCTCGATCAGGATCCTGCCAGCGGCGAATTGCGTCTGGTGCGCTACAACCCGGTCCCCACATCGGGGGTTCATGGGCTTTGGATCACCTGCGCGGCCAGTCTTTCGCCCTGGAACACCCATTTATCCAGCGAGGAATACGAGCCCGATGCTGTCAGTGCCTCGGATCACCCGATGTTCCAGGCCTTTAGCCGAAATCTGTCTGGCACAACCAGGTCAGCCTCGCCGCAGCCGGCCAATCCATATCACTATGGCCATGTACCGGAAGTCACGGTGCTTCCGGATGGCACCGGCTCGATCCGCAAGCACTACGGGCTCGGCCGCATCGCCCGTGAACTCATCGAAGTGCTGCCGGACCAACGCACCGTGCTGATGGGAGACGACGGCATTCATTCCGGACTGTTCATGTTCGTGGCCGATCGCGCTGCCGATCTGAGTGCCGGTACGCTCTATGCGGCGCGCTGGACCCAGACTTCGGCCGAGGCGGGCGGCGCAGGCAGCCTGAAGTGGATTCACCTGGGCCATGCCCGCAGCGACGAGATCGAAGCGCTGGCCGATCGACTCAAGGCAGCCGACATCGTCACGGTACGGCTTCAGGAACCGAGCGAACCCGGCTTTAGCCGCATTGGCGTCAACGGCCGCACCGAGTGGGTGCGCTTTGCCCCCGGGCAGGAACAGGCGGCCGCCTTTCTGGAAACGCATCGCTATGCGGCCTTTCGCGGGGCGAGTCTCGAATTCACCAAGATGGAAGGCGTGGCGCTGAACCCGCAGGATCGCTGCGCCTACGTGGCCGTGTCCTACCTGAACCGCACCATGAGCGATGCAGCCGGTGACATTCGCCTGCCACCGATCCAGGCCGGAGCCGTTTTTGAGCTGAGCTTGTCAGCCGCTCAAATCGACAGCCAGGGCCGCCCGATTGCCAGCGACTGGGTGCCGACGTCGATGCAGGCCATACCGGATCTGGTCGGGGAGGATCTGCGCATTCCGGATGCCGTTGGCAACACGGCGCGAGTCGACAAGGTGGCTAATCCGGACAATCTGAAGTACTCGGCACGTCTGCGCACCCTGTTCATCGGCGAGGACAGCAGCATGCACGTCAACAACTTCCTTTGGGCCTATCAGCTCGACACCCGCAAGCTCTCGCGCATTCTGTCGGTACCGGCCGGGGCCGAAGCCACCGGACTGCAGGTGGTCGAGAACCTGAATGGGCATGCCTATCTGATGAGCAATTTCCAGCACGCCGGCGACTGGCTACCGATCCACGCCGGGATAAAGGGTCGGCTGGAGGCGTTGATCAACCAGCGCTGGCAGACCAAGCACAGTGCTGCGGTGGGCTACCTCAGCGGGCTGCCGGCGCTTTGAGGTTTCTGAGGGCCAAGGCTACCTGCTGCTGCGGACTGCGGTCGAGGCATCGACCTCAGCCCTCGAAGCGCGCAAAGTCAGTCACCGACTGCGCATGCGCCGCTTCCTCGCGGGCATTCCACTCAGCCTGAATCTCGCAGATCTGCGGCAGGATCTCCTCGAAGCGCTGCAGCAGCATCGGGTCGAAATGGGTGCCCGAACTGGCATGCATCGTCGAGAGCACCTTGGGCAGGGGCCAGGGCTCCTTGTAGGGGCGACGCATCGACAGCGCGTCGAAGACATCGGCGATGGCGACGATCCGCGCGGACATCGGGATGTCCTCGCCCGCCAGCCCATCGGGGTAGCCGGTGCCATCCCAGCGCTCGTGGTGGCACAGGGCGATTTCGGCAGCGAGGCGGAACAGCGGGGCCTCGCTGCGCGACAGGATCTTGTGGCCGATGCGAGTATGCGAACGCATCACCACCCATTCCTCGGGTGTCAACGGGCCGGGCTTGCGCAGGATCGCATCCGGAATGCCGATCTTGCCGGTGTCGTGCATCGGCGCAGCCAGTTCCAGAGCTCGGCACTGCGCATCCTCCCAACCCACGGCCCGGGCCAGCGCGGCCGAGTACGCCGCCATGCGCCAGATGTGCACGCCGGTGTCCGTGTCGTTGTAATGGCCGGCCGCTCCCAGCATGAAGATGGCTTCGCGGTAGCTGCGCATTAGTTCGCTGGATCGCACCAGCGACAGATGAGTCCGCACCCGTGCCCGCACGATGGCCGGAGAAATCGGCTTGACGATGTAGTCGACCGCACCGACGTCAAAGCCCTCGCTTTCGTCCTGCGTCTCCTGCAGCGAGGAGACGAAGATGACCGGAATGTTCTCGGTGCGCGAATCGGCCTTGAGCTGCCGACACACTGTGTAGCCATCCAGATCGGGCAGGCGAATATCGAGCAGGATCAGGGCCGGGTGCTGACGCACGGCCAGCTCCAGCGCCTGCGCGCCACTGGTGGCAAAGATCAGGCGGTAGGAATCGCGCAAGACCTGCCGCATGGCGGCCAGGTTGTGCGGGTCGTCATCGACGATCAGCAGCGGGCCGGTCGGCATGAGAAGTCTCCTGAGGGGACGAGGGGGTCGTTGATGAGGCGGGCGCCTGCGATGAGCCAAGCATCTGGCGGACAGCTGCAAGCCCGCCGGGGAAGTCGAAATCCATCAGCAGGCGCCGCAGGGGCAGGGCCTGTTCGGGACGGGCCAGCAGTTCGAAGTCGAACATAACCGACTCGATCCTCTCGGGCTCCTGATCCATGAAGGCTTGTTCCAGCCGTTCGAGCACCGGCCGCAGGATCTCGGCGGAGACCTCCACCTGGAGTAACGCCGGCGGGGCGGTGGGGGCGAGCTCCTGCGGGGTGGCGCAATACCGCTGAATTGCGTCGCGGGCAGCCTGCAGCACGGTACTGAGCTGTTCGAGCAAAACCTTGAGCACATCCCGCGCGTCGGTGTTGGCCTGCAGATCGACGCCGTCTGCCGCCAAGGCCCGGCAACGGCCTTCGAGCTGTGCGCTCAAGGTGGCCACGGCCGGCAGAGCAAGGTTGGCGCTGGAGCCACGCATCCGATGGGCCAGATCGGCCAGTCCGGCCAGATTTGAGGCGGCCAGGCTTTCGGCCATGTGCAGCAGCGCTGTGTCGATGTCCTGATCGAATCGCTGCAGATAGCCCTGATACACCGCGGGTTCGCGCCAGATCTCCAGACCGGCCTCGACATCCAGCGGGTTGGCACTGAGTGAGTCCTTGGGATGCGGCCGACTCTTGATCGGTTTGGCCAGAGACGAAATGCCGGGATGCACCTGCTCCAGGATGGTCCGCAGCGCCAGTTCCACATCAAAGGGTTTGGCGATGAAGGCATTCATGCCGGCCTGTCGGGCCTGATCTCGCTCGCCGCTGAGCAGCCCGGCGCTGACGGCCAGCACGGGCAGGCGAGCTGTTTCGCGGCGAGCGCGGATCTCCCGAGTCGCCGTCAACCCGTCCATCACCGGCATGTGAATGTCCATCAGGACAGCATCGACCTCCGCGGCGTGGATGCGCAGCCAATCCAGGGCCGCCAGCCCATCCTCGGCCAGATTAACCTTGGCGCCAGCCGCTTCGAAGATCCGGGCGGCCACCGCCCGATTGATCTCGCTGTCGTCGACAACCAACAGCCGTACTCCGCCCAGAGCGAGCCCCGGAGGGCTCTCAGGTGTGTCCCCTTCCTCGTACATCAGGCCGGCCGTGGCATTGAACAGATCCGAGGCCGTCACTGGCTTGGAGAGCACCGCATCGGCCAGCTGGGACTTGGGCTGCCGGGCCAGGGTTTCGCGGTCATCGGCTGTGACCAGAATCACCGAGGGCAGATTGTGTTTGCCAAAGCGCTGCTCCACCTCCGCCAGGGTCGACAGACCATCCAGCTGCGGCATGCGCCAGTCCAGCACCAGCACATCGAAGTCGTCCGGCGATTGGGTTTCAAGCACCTCCAGGACTTCGCGGCCGTCCTTGACCCCAACCACGTTCCAGCCCAGTTGTCCGGCGGTGCTGCCCAGGGCATCCAGGGCTTCGGGATGATCGTCGGCGATCAGGGCGCGCAGCGGCCCGGTTTTGCGTTGCATGGAGCGGCCCGGCACCCCGCCCACACCTGCCACACCCGCCGCGGCCCGTGGCAGTTCCAGGTCAAAGCGAAACTCGCTGCCCTTGCCGGGGGTGCTGCTGACCTGGATTTCCCCACCCATCAACTCGATCAGCCGCTGGCTGATGGTCAGGCCCAGGCCTGTGCCACCGAAGCGGCGTGTGGTGCTCGTATCAGCCTGGGTGAAGGCATCAAAAATCGTCCGCAGTTTGTCTGCCGTAATGCCGATGCCGGTATCCCGGACGGAAAAACGCAGGTGGACATGGTCCGGCGCCGCCCCGGCAAGCTCGTAGATGCGCACCACCACCTCGCCTTGTGAGGTGAACTTGATGGCGTTTCCAGCCAGATTGATCAGCACCTGTCCGAGCCGGACGCGATCCCCAATCAGCGGGCCCGGGTTGCGGTCCGGGGCTCGCACCACCAACTCGATCGCCTTGCCGGCCGTCATGGGCCGCAGGATATGAGTCATGTGTTCCAGCACCTCGGCCAGATCGAAGGGCTGGAGTTCGAGATCCAGCCGTCGGGCCTCGATCTTGGACAGATCCAGGATGTTGCTGATGAGAGCCTGCAATCCAAGCCCGGCGCGGTGGATGTCGTTGACCATCGACCGCGTCGATTCATCCAGCGTCTGACGCTGCATCAGGTAGCTCAGGCCCAGGATGGCGTTGAGCGGGGTGCGGATTTCGTGGCTCATATTGGCCAGAAATTCCGACTTGGCCGAACTGGCCTCGGTGGCCATCTGCAGGGCGGCGTTGAGGCTGGCCGTGCGCTCGGCCACCTGAATTTCCAGCCGCTGATTGGCCTGCCGCATCAGATCGGCGGTGACCTGCTCCTCGGTGCGGTCGCGACAGATGCCGATGACGCGCCCATCGGCCTCCACGGTGGCGGCGGCCTGCAGATGCCAGACCTGCCCGCCGGGCAAGCTGATCCGGAACTCCTTGCTGAAGCCCTGGCGCTCATGCCGGGCGCGCCGCAGGGTCATCAACAAGGCGGACAGGTCCTCGGGAATCACCCGTTCGCGCCACAGCTGCGGATCCACGCGCTGAAACTCCAAGCCGTCCTCCGGATCCTGGAATGGCAGCTGGAACAACTCGTGCATCCGCCGATCCCAGTGCACCTCATGGCCATTGGGCGACCACATCCACATGCCCAGCCGCGCGGTCTCCACGGCAAGCCTGAATTGTTCGACCAGACTCTGCAGCCTGCGTTCGAAGTTCATGCGGTCCGTGATGTCACGCACTGTCTTGACGCCCCCGACGATCTCGCCGCGTTCGTCACGCAGCGGCGAGAGGGTAACGGAGACGTCCAGAACACCCCCGTCCTTGCAGCGACGCCGCGCCACGAAATGCGGGGCCTTCTTGCCACGCCCGACCTGCTCCAGCATCCCCTTCATCAGGGTCTCGTCCTCGTAGAGCCGAGCCCCGGGGGCCAGCAGATCATCCAGTGGACGACCGATGGCCTCGGACTCCTCGAACCCGAAAATCGCGGTGGCGGCCCGGTTCCAGCTGACTACCGTGCCATCGAGATCGTGGCCGATGATGGCGTCGTTGGAGATCTCGATCATCTGCGCCAGGCGGCGTTCACCCAGCCTCACCAGATTGCGGCGCCGCAAATTCATCAAGCCGAGATACACCCCCAGGGCCAGCAGCGTGCTTCCGCACACCCCGATCAGCCCGATCATCCCAGGGGACGGCAGCGGGTTGCTGGCAAGAAACTGCTGGGTTGGGCGCAGGTCGACTTCCCAGGTCTGCGAGTAAACCGGCAGCGGTACGGCCACGTCAAAGCGCCCGGTGGTGTGGTCGGTTTCGGGGGCGAAACCGCTCTGATAAAACAGTTCCGGACCGACATGCCGATCTGCATTGGCCGGGTGCCCCTTGTCGATCAGACGCAGATCGAAATCGCCCTCGTGGAATGAGAGGCTGTTGACGATCTCGTCGACCAGCAGGGGGGAGTAGGTCCAGCCCACGGTCCGTGCCCAGCGATCTTCCGCCGTCCCCTGCAAGCCCTGTGGGTCGTCGCGCCCCTCGTACACAGGCAGCAGCAACAGAAAGCCAGCGCCCTTGCGGCCGCTGGCCTGCACCAGAGTAATCGGATCGGTCAAAACGGCTCGACCGATTTGGGCGGCCATTCGGGAAAGTCGTCCGCTCGGGCGGCCGCTTCAAAGCTATCCGCCCGAGCAGCAGGTACCCGGCGGATGAAACCCACCCCGCGCGCACCCGGAAACTCACGCTCCAGATTGCGCGAGGCCACATACAGCATAAATTTCCGACGGGTCAGCGTGTCGACTCCACCATTCATCACGATGGCCCCCCGGGCGCCGCGCAAACCGAACTCATAGGTCGATAGCCGGTTGCCGATGAACTGCGCCACTCCCTCGGCCACCGTCGCAAAGCGCTGGCGCAGCACCGCGTCGTTGTCCTGCTGCTGTCGCATCAAGAACGCCGAGATCAGCAGCCCGACCAGCCACAGGCCCAACGCCATCTGGAGGGAACGTTCGAGCACCCGTTGAAACCAAGTCGGCGCGCTCGGGACTCGGGATTCAGCGCAGCGGCCGCAGCAACTCCAGCTCGGGCAGTGCCCGTTCGCGAGGTACCGCCATGAAGCGGAAGCGCCCATCGTTACGCAGCCGCAGTTCGATGAAGGCGGTCTCACCCTGTGTCAGATTCAGCCGGACTCGCATCGTGCGGCTGGCTTCCCAGCTGCCGCCCAAGGCATGGTGCTCACGCTGATGCTGCGGCAACAGCACCTCAACCTGACCTGGCTCGACTTCCTGCTCAAAGTAGGTACCCAGGCGCAGTTCGCGGCTCACTCGCCCGTTGACCAGCGCTACCGGCTCGACGCTGGAGATATCGACATCGGTGGGCGGCGTGTACTCATCCACCCGATAAATCACCAGCATGACCCGATGAGGCGGCACCGGGCTGAGCGCTACCGGCTGCCGCAAGGCGCCGGCGTAGCCTGCCACCATGCCCAGCGGCAGCGCAGCCAACCCGGCGAACAAAACTCTACGGCGTTGTCGGTCCATCTCATCCTCCCGGTCGCCCGCGACTGCGGGCCCCTGGAGCTGTTTTACTGCGAGAGCAGCCGGCGCAATTTGACGAAGGCCATGGCGGCCATCACAGCGTCGTTGATCGCGTCGTGGGCTTCGCGCTCAGGCAGGCCCAGATCGGCCATGAGGGTGGAGAAGCGCAGATCGATGTTGCCGCCGCGTTCCTGCGCCGGCAATTGGCGGTTCTTGTACTCATAGAACATCGACGAGACCTCGAAGCGCTGGTTGGGCAGGTGAACGCCCAGCATCGGCCAGATCACCCGGTTGATCATCGCCAGATCGAATTCCAGGTAGTAGCCGACCAGTGGCCGGCTGCCGATGAAGCGCATCAGCACCTCCATCGCATCTTCGGGGTCCATGCCCTGGGCGACGTCGACTTCGCGCAGCCGGTGCACCCGCACGCTTTCGGCCGAGATACCGCGGCTGGGCTTGATCAGCAGCTCCAGCCGCTCGCTGGCCAGGATGCGATTGCCCTTGATGCGCACCGCACCGACCGAGATGATCTCGTCGCGTTGCACGTTCAAGCCCGTGGTTTCGCAGTCGAGAGAGACCCACTCATCCGCAGGCGGCGGGTCGTACATGAAGCGAAAGCGCTCATCCGAGAGGTGATAGAGCATCCAGCCCCGCTTGATGGGGTCGAGCCAGGAGGTCAGCAGCCGCTTCATAGGTCAGATCGAATCCAGGTGATAGCGGTGATGCAGCATGGCCTTGAACTTCTTGACCACCCCGAGCGTGTCCTTGAGCAAGTCGCGATCCAGACTGCTGAGCTTTTCGACGTCGACACCGTTGCCAGCCTCACGCCCGGTCTCCTGCGCTTCCAGCCCGGCCTTCAGGCGCAGCGACATGAAGAAATGCAGGCTGTCGATCACGTCGGTCGACAGATCGGCCGGGAACTTGCCGATCTTGACCAGCGCTTCGATGCGCGCCACGGTGCCGGCCTGCATGATCTGGTGCTCCAGCGCCATCGCCCGCACGCCATGCACGATCGGGAACAGGCCGTTTTTCTTGAGGTCGAGCAGCTCCTTGGGCACGCTCTCGCCGATCAGCAGCAGCCGGTTCCACCACACACTGCCCTGATTGAAGGCGTCGATCGCCGAGGCAAAGCGGCTGAGCAGGCCGGCGTTATCGGTCGCAGTGCGGTAGAGCTCCTTGCGCACCGCGTCGAGCAGGGTGGTGTCACCACAGATCGGATGGGCGTCGAGGAAGATCGCCAGCTGCATGACGTTGTCGCCCTCCGGGGTCAGCAGCCACTGCCGCACCATCACGCCGAAGTCAGCCGCCGACTGCCGCCACAGCGGGTTGTTGATCATGATGAAGCCAGGGCAGGCCGGAAAGCCGTACTCGATCAACGCATCGGTAAAGCGCTGGCAGATCGCCGGTAGATCGTGCGGGCAGACGTAGCCGTCGCGCAGGATCAGGCCGTTGTCCTGATCGGTCTTGAGCAGCTGCTCGCCGCGGCC
>DALYHR010000058.1:0-10218 GCA_031970775.1 Burkholderiaceae bacterium
CAGCCAGCGCTGCGCTTTCTCATCGGGGCGCAGCAGGATGCGCGGCGGCACCGGGAAGGACTTGACCCGGCGCGACTGCCGGCCTCGTCCCGGTTGCGGCAGGGGGCCGTCCTGCGCCAGCGCCTGCGTCAGCTGGTGCTCGACCAGATTGATCAAGTCGCGGTAGGGCTGATCGAGGTAGGTGGTGATCACCTGATAGGTGTCGAGCGCATAGCCCGCCCGGGTGGTGTGGATGCGGGCCTCGAGGATGCTGAACTGCGCGTTGTCGAAATAGCCGCAGATGCGGGCGAACAGGTCGGCGCGATCGGGCGCATAGACCAGCACCTGCAGCCCTTCTCCCACGGGTGAGAGACGTGCGCTCACGACCGGAGTGGGTGAACTGACCCTGCGGTTGAGCGCGCGGGCATGCCAGGCGATTTCACCGCTGTCGTGTCGGCTGAAATAGTTCAGATCGAGGGTGGTCCACAGCGCCTCCTCAACGCCAGGCAGCATCGAGTGCAGGGCCAGCATCTGGCGGGCTTCGAGCTTGCGGGTCTCGATCTCGGCATCGCTGTTGGGGCGGCTGCCGCCCAGGGCGCGCAGCGTGGCGCGGTAGAGGTCTTCGAGCAGCTTGCCCTTCCAGGCGTTCCAGACCTTCGGGCTGGTGCCGCGGATATCGCAGACCGTCAGCAGATACAGGCCGGTGAGCCGGCGTGGGTCCTGCACCCGGGCGGCGAAAGCGGCGATCACCTCGGGGTCGGAGAGATCTTCCTTCTGCGCGACCCGGGACATCGTCAGGTGTTCCTTGACGATGAACTCGATCAGCTGAGCATCTGCCTTGTCGATGCCGTGGTCGCGGCAGAAACGGCGCACCTCGATCGCACCGAGTTCGGAGTGATCGCCGCCGCGGCCCTTGGCCACATCATGGAACAGCGCGGCGACGAACAGGATCCAGGGCTGATCCCAATGGGCGGCCAGTTGCGAGCAGAACGGGTATTCGTGGGTGTGCTCGGCGATGAAGAAGCGCCGCATATTGCGCAGCACCATCAGGATGTGCTGATCCACGGTGTAGACGTGGAACAGGTCGTGCTGCATCTGTCCGACGATGCGGCGGAACACCCACAGATAGCGCCCGAGCACCGAGGTGTCGTTCATCAGCCTGAAGGCATGGGTCTGGCCGCGCGGCTGCTGCAGGATCGCCATGAAGGTCTGGCGATTGTGCGGGTCGCTGCGGAAGGCGGCATCCATCTGGGCGCGGGCGTTGTAGAGCGCCCGCAGCGTGCGAGCCGACAGGCCCTTGATGCCGACTTCCTGGGTGTAGACCAGAAAAGTCTCCAGGATGGCATGCGGATCGCGCTGATACAGGTCGTCGCTGGCGACTTCGAGCAGGCCGCCCCGGTCGAAGAAGCGCTCGTCGATGCGCCGCATCACCAGATCCTGCGCGCCGTTGACCCGCTCCTCGACGTGCTGCAGCAGGATCTGATTGAGCTGTCGCACCGCCTTGGCGGCCCAGTAGTAGCGCCGCATCAGCTGTTCACTGGCGCGGTGCTCGCCGTCGGAGTTGAAGCCGAAACTCTCGGCCAGGGTGTTTTGCAGATCGAAGATCAGCCGGTCTTCACGCCGGCCCGCCACGCCATGCAACCGGGCCCGGATCAGCTTGAGCAGACCTTCATTGCGCTGCAACTGACTGGCCTCGAAGCGACTGATCAGCCCCTTGGTCGCCATCTCGTTCCAGCTGCGACCCAGGCCGGCCGCGCTGGCGACCCAGCGCAGCATCTGCAGATCGCGCAGACCGCCCGGGCTTTCCTTGCAGTTGGGTTCCAGCGCGAAAGGCGTGTCCTCGTACTTGATATGGCGCTGGCGCATTTCCAGCGTCTTGGCGCGCAGGAAGGCGGCTGGATCGAGGGTCTCGCTCATGCGCCGGCGGAAGCGGTCGTAAAGCCGGCGCGATCCGCACAGAAGCCGACTTTCCAGCAGCGCGGTCTGTACGGTTACATCGCCATTCGCCTCGATGACGCATTCGCTGACGGTGCGGACCGAGGAACCCAGCTCCAGCCCGAGATCCCAACAGGCGGTGATGAACCCGCCCAGCACCTCGCGCATGTGTTCGTCAGGCGTGGCCTCTGTGCCGGCCGCCGACGGGGCCGCGACGAGTTCACGTTCCGCAAGTTGGAAGCGGCTGTCCTCGAAGTCGAGCTGACGCTCGGGCAGCAGGATCAGGACATCGACATCCGAGTACGGGAACAGTTCACCCCGGCCATACCCCCCGACGGCCAGCAGGGCCGCACCACGGGGCATGGCTGACAGCTCCCAGAGTCGCAACAGGGTCGAATCGGTATGACGGGACAGTGCACGCAGCAGCCGCTCAGCTAGTGCCGGGGTGGGGGCGCTGGCGCGAAAAGTGTCCAGCAGCCCGGTGCGACCTTCGCGCAAGTGACGTCGCAGCGACGGCAGATCAAGCCCGGCTGCGGAGTTATCGGGCGGCTCGGGGGCCGGCGAGGTCGGAACCACAGGGCGGGAAGAGCTCATGCGGGGCGCAGCGTCGCGTGTCAGGTCGGTTGAGTGACGAAGGCCGGGATCGGTGGGCTGCCAGCCGACAGGGTCAGCACCTCGTAGCCGGTCTCGGTGACGACGATGGTGTGTTCCCACTGCGCCGAGAGCGAGCGGTCCTTGGTGACGATGGTCCAGCCATCGCCAGCTTCGCGAATATCACGCTTGCCGGCGTTGATCATCGGCTCGATGGTGAAGATCATGCCCGGCACCAGCAGCTCGCCGGTCCCGGGGCGGCCGTAGTGCAGCACTTGCGGTTCTTCGTGGAAATGCAGGCCGATGCCATGGCCGCAGAACTCGCGCACCACCGACAGGCCATTGCCTTCAGCAAAGCGCTGGATCGCGTGGCCGATATCACCCAGATGAGCGCCGGGGCGCACCTGCATGATGCCCTGCCACATCGCCTCATAAGTGAGCTGGCAGAGTCGCTTGGCAGCGATCGAGCCGCTGCCGACCACAAACATTCGGCTGGTGTCGCCATGCCAGCCGTTTTTGATGGTGGTGATGTCGACGTTGACGATGTCGCCGTTTTTCAGCGGCCGGTCATTGGGAACCCCGTGGCAGACCTGATGGTTGATCGAGGTGCAAATCGACTTGGGGTAAGGCACATGCCCGGGCGGTGCGTAGTTCAGCGGGGCCGGAATGCAGTCCTGCACCTGCACCATGTAGTCGTGGCAGAGTTTGTCCAGCTCGTCGGTGGTGACCCCCGGTTTGACGAAGGGCTCCAGGTAATCCAGGACTTCGGAGGCCAGCCGGCAGGCCAGGCGCATCGCCTCGATATCGGCGGCGGACTTGATCGTGATCGACGGTTTCGGCATAGGGCCGGGATTATCTCCCAGCCCTGCCGGATCGCTCGGAAAGCCCGCCGGGCCCGTGGTCTTAGCGCGGGGCCAGTCGGATGGCACCGTCGAGACGGATCACTTCGCCATTGAGCATCTCGTTGTCGATGATCTGCTTGACCAGCTTGGCGTAGTCGGCCGGTGTGCCGAGCCGGCTCGGGAAGGGCACGCCGGCCGCCAGGGCGTCCTGCACTTCCTGGGGCATGCTGAACATCATCGGCGTGCCGAAGATGCCAGGGGCAATCGTCATGCAGCGGATGCCGTCGCGCGACAGATCGCGGGCGATTGGCAGCGTCATGCCGACCACGCCGCCCTTGCTGGCCGAGTAGGCCGCCTGACCGATCTGGCCGTCATAGGCGGCCACGCTGGCAGTGTTGATCAGTACGCCGCGCTCGCCGGTGGATTCGGGGTCGTTGCGGGCCATCGCCTCGGCGGCCAGGCGAATCATGTTGAAAGTGCCAATCAGGTTGACGGTGATGACCTTGCTGAACTGATCCAGGGCATGCGCACCGGTCTTGCCGACCGTGCGCGCCGCCGGGGCGATGCCCGCGCAATTGATCAGTCCCATCAGCTTGCCCATCGAGGTGGCCTGGGCCACGACGGCACGACCATCCTCTTCCGAGGCGACGTTGCAGCGCACAAAGGCTGCACCGATCTCCGCAGCGATCGCGCGGCCGCGTTCCTCCTGAAGATCGGCGATGACGACTTTTGCGCCTTCTTGCGCCAGCATGCGTGCGGTGCCTTCGCCCAGGCCCGAAGCGCCGCCGGTGACGATGAAGACCTTGCCTGCGATGTCCATGAGTGTTCCTTGAGGTGTGCTGTCAGGGTGTGACGTTGACGTAAACGTCAATTCTCGGGCAAAGAAAAGGCCGCGACTAGGCGGCCTTTGTCAGGGTTTTCCGCAGGGGACGTGCGGATTAGCCCAATGCGGTCAGGGCGCGAGCGGTGATTTCCTCAACCGTGCCGACGCCGCTGATCTTGGCGTAGCGCGGTGCAGCGGCATCGCCGGTGGCGGCCCAGGCCGAGTAGTAATCGACCAGCGGACGAGTCTGGCTCTCGTAGACATCCAGACGCTTGCGCACGGTTTCTTCCTTGTCGTCGTCGCGCTGGATCAGGTCTTCGCCCGTGACGTCGTCCTTGCCTTCAACCTTGGGCGGATTGAACTTGACGTGATAGGTCCGGCCCGAAGCGACGTGGGCGCGGCGGCCGCTCATGCGCTCGATGATGGCCGAATGCGGTACGTCGATTTCCAGCACAAGATCCAGCTTGACGCCGGCGGCCTTCATCGCGTCAGCCTGCGGGATGGTGCGCGGGAAGCCGTCGAACAGGAAGCCGTTGGCGCAGTCCGCCTGTTGAATGCGTTCCTTGACCAGACCGATGATGATGTCGTCACTGACCAGACCGCCTGCGTCCATCACCTTCTTGGCGGCTACGCCCAGCGGGGTGCCGGCCTTGACGGCAGCTCGCAGCATGTCGCCGGTGGAGATCTGCGGGATGCCGTACTTCTTGCAGATGAAGGTGGCTTGCGTGCCCTTACCGGCGCCCGGAGCGCCCAACAGGATCAGTCTCATGAATCTCCTCGGTCTATCTTGATGTTCGATGTCGTCAGCCCTGGGGCTGTTCGTAGGGAATCGGCTCAGTTCGAAGCAGGATAGCACGGCCGGCTTTCGTGAAAGCTGACACAGAACTGGCGATTTGAGGGCATGTTGACCACCCTGCAAGCCCCGATGGCCGAACCTGCCGGTGTCGAATTTCAGGGCTGAAGAGCGCGGAAAACAGCCAGATCAAGCCTCAGTCTGACAGGAGCTTGCGGACCCGCTCCAGATCTTCCGGCGTGTCGACCCCCGGACCCGGTCGATCCGGGCTGACATGCACGGCGATGCGCTCGCCATGCCACAGCACGCGCAACTGCTCGAGCGATTCGAGCTGCTCATGGGGCGTGACCGGCAGGGTCGGGAAGCGGCGCAGGAAGCCGGCGGTGTAGCCGTACAGGCCGACATGACGCAGCGGAGCCGGATCGGGCAAGGCGGCAAAGCCGCCTGGATCGGCCAGATAGCCGTCGCGCCACCAGGGAATCGGGGCACGAGAGAAATACAGTGCTCGGCCGATCCGATCGGTGACGACCTTGACGACGTTCGGGTTGAGCCATTCCTCGACCGTATCGATGGCATGGGCGGCGGTGCTCATCACGCACTCGGGGTGGGTATAGAGCAATCGCGCGCAGGCCTCGATCAGCTGTGGGTCGATCAGCGGTTCATCGCCCTGCACGTTGATCACGTGCTCATGATCGGCCAGCCCGAGCAGCGTGCAGGCTTCGGCCAGACGGTCGCTGCCGGTGGGGTGATCGGGGCGGGTCAGCAAGGCACGCACCTGCCAGGTTTCGCAGACGTCGCGGATTTCGATGCTGTCGGTCGCCACCACGACTTGAGCCGCGGAAGTCTGCGCACAGCGCCGGGCCACCCTGACCACCATCGGCATGCCGCACAGATCGGCCAACGGCTTGCGCGGCAGCCGGGTCGAGGCCATCCGCGCCGGGATGATGATGGTGTAGCTCATGCGCGATCTGACCCGGAGAGTTCACTCAGCGGGGCCGGCTGAGTGGGCGGCGTGGTGTCGCGGGCCTCGCTGTTGAGCATCACGGCAATGCCATCGCGCAGCGCAAAGGCCAGTCGGTCGGCCGGGCAGTTCAGTTCCTGGCGTTCACGGTCGTAATTCAGCGGCCCCTTGCAGTGAGGGCAGACCAGCAATTCAAGCAGTCGAGTGTCCATGGGGCGTGATCCTATCTCTGTGAGCGGGCCGACGCTATCGCGTCGGTCAGGGCATCGAGGAAAGTCGGGTCGGGGTCGAGCGACATCGGCAGCACCCAGACTGACAGTCCGGGCCAATCACGGGCGAGTCGATCGGGGTCGATCTTGACCGCGTCCTTTTCGGTGACGATCAGCTGCCGAATCGGTGTGCCGGTGGCCGTGCGCAGCGACGCATCGGTCCAGGGCCACACGGTGAAATCCGCGTGATCCGGCAAGGCCAGGGTGATCAGCGGGGCGCCGAGCCCAAGCTCGGCCACGGTGTCGAAAAAGCGCTGTGGCTGTCCTAACCCGGCGCAGGCCAGTAGGGGTTCGTTGCGCAGGCAGGCCGCGGTGGTGGGCGCGGCGTCAGACTTGCCCTGCCACCAGAGGCTCAGCGCGATGGGTGGGTCGAATCGGCGCTGTGCCGTCCAGCCAGGCAGTGGGGTGGTCGGCGACGGAGCGTTGTAAAGCACCAGCCCAGTGAGCTTCTGAGGCTGCGCGGTGGGGGTGCCGATGGGCTCACGCAGCGGCCCGGCCGGCAGCAATCGGCCATTGCCGGCACCTCGATCGTCAAAGACGATGACCTCCAGATCGCGGCCGAGTCGCAGATGCTGCAGGCCGTCATCGCACAGAATCAGGTCGATCTCTGGGCGGGCTGCCAGCAAAGCGCGGGCCGCAGCGACACGGTCTTGCCCCACCCAGATCGGGCAGCCAGTACGCAGGTGCATCAGCAGTGGCTCGTCACCGACCTGGGAAGCCGGGCTGTTCGCGCTGACCGGGCAGGGTGCCGAGCCACCCGGCGCTCGACCGTAGCCGCGCGAGACGATGCCGACCCGCCATCCGACCGTGTACAGGTGGCGGGCCAAGGCGATTGTGGTTGGGGTCTTGCCGGCCCCACCGACGATTCGATTGCCGACGACGACGGTGCGAACCGGCAGGTGAATCGCCTTGAGTATCCCGACTTGGTAGAGCGTGCGTCGCAACGTCACCAGCGTCAGGAAAGCCAGCGACAGCAGCCTGAGCAGCAGACCCAACCCGGGCGGCAGCGAAGCCTGTCCCGGCGCGGCGGTCCAGCTCGCCTCGATGCGGCGGGCCAGCGATTCAGACACGGGGCTGAGCAGCGCGCGAGCGTCAGCGGCTGCGGCCGCTGCTGCCCTGCGTGGCGAATGTCAGATGCAACAGATCGACTCGGCGGGCAGCGTCCATCACGGTCACGACGCTCTGGTGGGCCGCCAGCGCATCGGCTGAGATCACGACGATGCTCTCAGGGTGCCCTTGTGCGGCAGCGGCCAGTTGGCTGGCCAGCACTTCAGGTCCGGCCCCCTCAACCACCTTGCCGTTGACGGCGTAGCGCCCTTCGGACGAGATGGCCACGCTGATCTCGTGCGGCAGGGTGCGCTGCTTGTTCGCATCTGCGATCGGCAGCGACACCTTGAGCTCATTGAAGCGTGTGTAGGTGGTAGACAGCATCAGGAAGATCAGCACCACCAGCAGCACGTCGATGAACGGGATCAGATTGATCTCCGGCTCATCACTGCCTCGACGCGATCGGAAGTTCATGGCCATGGTGTGGATGTCCTGTCGATCGGGGTAGGCGCCTCAGTGGCGGTGATGCAGGCCGCGCAGAATCAGCGGAGCCAGCCGCTCACAGCCCTGTTCCATCTCCAGCGCGAAGGCGTCGACCAGACCACGGAAGTAGCGGTGGAACATCAACGACGGGATGGCGATGATCAGGCCAAAAGCGGTGTTGTACAGTGCCACCGAGATGCCGTGCGCCAGCATTTCCGGGTTGGCGCTGCCAGGGGTCTGAGAGCCGAAGATCTCGATCATGCCCACCACAGTGCCGAGCAGGCCCAGCAGCGGTGCGGCCGAGGCAATCGTGCCCAGGGTGTTCAGATAGCGTTCGAGGCGGTGCACTGCAGCGCGGCCGGCGGCTTCGAAAGCATTGCGCAGCCCGGTCTCGTGCAGGCGGTTGTCGGCATGGGCGGCGCGCAGACCCGAGGCCAGCACGGCGCCCATCACCGAGCTTTGTTCGAGCTTGTCGACCACATCAGGTGAAGGCAGACCGCTGCGGGTCAGGCCGAGCACCTCGTCGAGCAGCCGCGGCGGCGCGATGCGGTTGGCCCGCAGGCTCATCAGCCGTTCGATGACCACAGTCAGCGCTGCGATCGAGCACAGGAGCAAGGGCCAGATCGGCCAACCGGCCGCTTGTATGATCGAAAACAACGACGTATCCCCCAAAGAGGTCTGAGTGCTGCAAGGGTGGTCGCCACAGCGACGCGGCGCCGATTATCGCTGCAAGCCGGCCCGTTTTTGGGCGGCTGCAACCTGGGCGTGATCTGCTTTTGCACAGCCATCCACTTTTTCTGTGGATATCTTTGTTGACAAGCTGGGCGTGAGGCTCGCAAGTGCGCGTCGCCATTGGCGGCAGGGTGGATTGCCTATCGAACGGGCACGCAGGGCATGAAGCCCCGGGCCGTAAAGGAAGAACTTGAAGAATTGGCAACCAGCGCAGTCAGCGGATGTGCCTTGGTCGGTCGATGCGCTGGTCGGAGCGATCGGCAGCACGCTCGAAGAGGTCTTTGGTGTATTGACCGTACGCGGCGAGATCGGGCAATTCACCCGCGCAGCCAGCGGTCACTGCTACTTCACCCTGAAGTCGCAGGATGGTTCAGCCAGCCTGCGCTGCGCGATGTTCCGACGCGCAGCGGTGCTGCTCAATTTCGCGCCACAGGAGGGGCTGCAGGTCGAGGTGCGGGCTCGGCTTGGGGTCTATGAGGCACGGGGCGAGCTGCAGCTGATCGTCGAGGCGATGCGACCCGGCGGGGCCGGAGCGTTGATGGCGCAATTCCTGCGGCTGAAGGCACGGCTGGAGGCGGAGGGGTTGTTCGATCCGGCGCGCAAGCGACGACTGCCGCGTTGGCCACGACGGATCGCCGTGGTGACTTCTCCGGCCGCTGCTGCCTGGCGGGATGTGATGACCACGCTGTCGCGCCGTGCGCCGCAGCTCGAAGTGATCCTGGTTCCCTCACAGGTTCAGGGTGCCGAGGCCCCGCCACAGTTGGTCGAGGCCATTGGCCGGGCGGTCGAGGTCGGACCTGAGGTACTGATCGTCTGCCGCGGCGGTGGATCGATCGAGGATCTGTGGGCCTTCAACGATGAGCGGGTGGTGCGGGCGATCGCAGTCTGCCCGGTGCCGGTGATCAGCGGGGTTGGGCACGAGACTGATTTCACTCTGGCCGACTTTGCGGCTGATCTGCGCGCGCCGACTCCGACTGCAGCGGCTGAGCTGGTCGCCGTCGCTCGCGATGAGGCCCTGTCGCAGTTGCAGGGGCTGGCAGAACGGCTTGATAGCCGTCTGCGCCAGCGGCTCGACCGCGAGGCGCAGCGCCTTGATCGGCTCGGTGCCAGGCTGTCCCGGCCTTCCGAGGCCCTGAGTCGCCACCGACAGCGGTTGGCCGTTCTGGAGCAGCGCTGGCAGGACGCGCTGCCACGCTCGTTGGAGCGGCAGCAGCAGCGCCTGGAGCGGCTGGCACTGCGCCTGGAAGGGCTCGACCCGCACCATGTGCTCAGACGTGGCTACGCCTGGGTGGCCGATGCGGACAGCGGCCGGCCGCTGGGCTCGATCCGCGAGGTCGCGCCCGGTCAGCGCCTGACGGCTGTGTTGCACGACGGCCGCATCAGCTCCGAGGTGATTGCCATCGAGTCGAGTGACCCGATCTGAGTCGATTCCCGTCCGCTGCAATGACGCACAGGCCTGCCTACAATGCGGCGCTTTCTAGAAGGAGAACCCTCATGGCTCACGAACTGCCCGCACTGCCCTATGCCCTGGATGCTCTGGCACCGCATATGTCGAAGGAAACCTTCGAATATCACTACGCCAAGCATCATCAGGCCTACGTCACCAACCTGAACAACCTGATCAAGGGCACCGACTACGAAGCCCTCGATCTCGAAGCGATCGTCAAGAAGGCTCCGGCCGGCGGCGTCTACAACAACGCAGCGCAGGTCTGGAACCACACCTTCTTCTGGAACTGCATGAAGCCCAATGGCGGCGGCGCTCC
>DALYHR010000059.1:0-10206 GCA_031970775.1 Burkholderiaceae bacterium
ACCTCAAAGCCCAGCACCGCGCCGGCTCGCCACTGCTGTGGAAAGGCGCGCGCACTCAGCCCCGGGCAGTCCAGGCCGACATCCAGCCCCAGAGCGGCGGCCACTTCGGGCGATGCCAAGGCAGCGCGCTCGGCCAACTCTGCTGCGCTCAGGCTGCTGTAGGCCAGCAGGCCGGTGCGCTCGCCCTGGTAGCTGAACGGTTGCGGCGCTGCATCGCCAAAAGCAGCGCGCATCAGTGCATGCAGGGCATAGCCCCAATCGCCCTGAGGGCTGAGCAGGCCATGGCGGGCGGCCCAGACCGTCAACCGCCGGGGGTCGGGCTGGCAATGCATCAGATAAAGCGAAGACGACGTCATGCGGCCTCCTCGGTCGTGGTGTCGACTGTCTGCGGCTCGACACGCCAGTTGCCTTCACGCACCGGGCGCCAGCCTCCGTGCACGCCGCTGGTCCAGTTGCGTTCGTCGCAGACATCCAGCCGGCGGTCGTTCGGCAAAGTGCCTTCACCGTCGGGCCACTGCAGGCGCAGTGTCTGTGCGGTGGTGACGGTGGGCTGCCTCTGTTGCAGAGCACCGAGCACGTCAGCCGCATCGCACCAATCAACAAACAGGCGCCCGGTCGGCACGCAGGGTTTGCGGCCGATGAACAGAGGGCGAGCCGGTCGGTCCAGCGCAGCGGCCAGATCGTCCAGCGTCGGAGGCTCGTCAGCCGGCTCCAGCCGCAGCGCGACCAGCGCGTCGAGATCGGCGTGGTAATCGCGGTAGCGCAGGTGCGGGCTTTCGTACGAACCCGCGCCGCCGCGCCGTTCTTCGGGCGTTCCCCAGGTGGTCCAGGCCTTGTCGGCGGCTCCGAGTTGGGCGGTCTGAAAGTCCTGCAAGCGCTGGCCGCCGTGGTCCAGTCGGGTACCCAGCCGCAGCCGAGCCTGCAGCCGGTTGTGCCGTACGTCGTCGGCCCGATCCCAGCCGAGCGCATTGGCCAGCAGACCGGTGATCATCGAGAGGGCCGGAAAGTCGCGGATCACGCCGAAGTTGTCGATCGCCTCGCCCCCGAAGGCGATCAGCGGCGCCCTGAGCCGCATGAGCAGATGGCGCGCCATGCTCAGGCTCCGGTCGGTGTGGCACCCGCAACGATGCGGGCCTGTACCCAGTCGGCCAGCGCTGCCAGCGGCAGCCGCTCAGCGCCCGATACGCTGACATCGTCCAGCGCCAGGTAACGGCGTTGCAGCGGTGCGCCGTAGGCAGCGTCGAGCTTGGCGGCTTCGTCGGCCAGCCGCTGTACTGCAGCCTGGCGGATATTGGGCGTGGCCAGCGGCAAGGCGTTCTGGAACGCACCGGCCAGGCTGCGGGGCTGCCAGTCGCCGGTTTCCACCAGCACGAACTTGGCCCAGTCAAACGGCGCGGTCGAGCCACGCTTGGCCCCCGGGCTGACGGTGGCAATCAGGTGCAGCAGGTGGTGCACCACCTGGCCGGCCAGCTCCCGCTGGGCCGGCTCGGCGCTGAAGCAATCCTTGATGCCGATGCCTTCCAGATTCGCCACCAGTTGCGGCACATCGACCACCACGTAGCCGTAATAGAGGCCGGAAGCCAGCTCAGTATCGAAGATGCCTGCCGAACCCAGCTCGCCGGCATCGCGCAGCAAGTCATCAACCACGGTGAAGTAGTCGTTTTCGACCTGCGCTTCGTGCACCGTGAAAGCGTGGGCCACGTAGACGGCGGCGTCGCGGCTGGCCAGTACGTCCGAGGTCACCATGCGGCCGAACAGAGCGGATTCCAGCCCGCTGCCGTGTCGCATGCTTGCCAGATTGTTTTTGTCGTCCTTCAGGAATTTGGCGACGGCGGTCTTGAGGGATTTTTCATCTGTGTTTTCCTGAGCCAGCGCCGTGCAGCGAGCTACCAGATAGTCGATCTCAGCCTTACCGAGCAACACAGCCTGACCGGTGGCCAGCGCATCTTCACCTTTGAGCTCCTTGCCCGCCTTGTCGAGCAGGCCACCGTTGCGCAGCGCTTCGGCAGCTGCCTGGGCCAGTGCTTCGGACACACCTTGCTCGATCAGGGTCCTGCGAATCAGATCCAGAGTCTGACGCGACCGGATCGCCATCGGCACCCCGAGCGAGGCCAGCGAGAAATGATCATCGGCCACCCGCCAGTGGCGCTTCAGGCACTGCGAGGAAATGCGGGTGCGGATCTTGTCGCCCATCGGCAGGCGCTTGGCCAGGCCGGCGTCGTCGCGGTTGAGCAGCGCGGCCGGGTAGTTATGCAGGGTATGGATCTGGATGAAACGGGGCAGAGACATCATTCACTCCTTGTGCGATTCGAATAGATCAGGCCGATTTTTCTTGACGGGCCACGGTCGAGAAGTAATTGCCGGCAATACGCAGCCGCAGGGTTTCGGCGTCGTCCTGTGACTCGGGTGAGTCGCCTTTGAGAATCAGGTTGCCGAGCTCGTACCAGTTGGGCGCCACACCCTGGCTGGCCAGCAGACGTAGCAGGCGAGGCACCAGCTGCGTGAAGGCATCGCCCCGCGAGGTCAGCAGCTTGGTGACCCGCGACTCGGCCACGCCAGCGCGGGCCAGTTGATCGCCAAGCCGGCTCTTGCCGTCGTGTCCCGCCAGCGCCATGCCATGGGCGATCAGCGCCCAGCGACGCCAGGTTTGCGCCTGCCATGTCTCAGGGGTCAGCCCGGCGTGGACCAGGCCGCGTGACAGGGCCGCCACCTGGTGCGGCAGCATCTGCTCCGGGTCCAGGCGAGCCAGCGCGGCCTTTTCGCCGATCGACGCGTTCTCGACGAACCCGGCCAGCCGCGCCAGCGGGTTGGGCCGTGCCGCAGTGGCAGGTTCTGATCCGACTTGATCGGTTGTTTCAACCGAGCTCATGGGGCACCTCCTGTGAATTTGAGGAATGAGAAGAATGGGTTTGGCTGCGCTCGCGCAGCAGGCGGGAGAGTTCCGGCACGCCGAATTTCGGCGCACGCAAACCGCCGTGGAAACGTCCCAGCGCCGCCGATTGCGCCCGGTAACGCTGCATGCCGCTGCGTGGTCCGGCATCAAAGGCGGCTTTCAGAACCTGCTCGGCCCGTTCCGCCAGATCGAGCAGCCATTGCCCATGCACGGCTTCCGGCGTGGCGGATTCGATTTCCTCGATCAGGTCGAGAAAGAAACGGGCGTCCTCGTTGTGTTCGAAGGGCGCCGAGAAGTCGTTGGCCTTGCGCTTGGTGCCCTCGCTGGCCTTGTCCTTGTGCACGCCGTTGTCGAACAGCACGCACAGCGCCGCCCAAAGTGTCTTGCGTACTTCGCCAATGGCATGAATACGGCCTTTGGCGTTCTGAGCCAGCGCGTCTGTGGCCTTGTTACGCAGCGCCACGCGCATGGTTTGGGAAATCGGGATGCGCCGCTCGTGATAGCCCTCGGTCTTGCCCTGACCGCGCGTGACACTCTGCGCCAGGATCACTACGCCTTCATCACCGTCATCCGCCTGCAACTGCTGAGTCAAGGTGGGCTGATATTTGCCCCCCGGCAGCAACAACTCGGTGGCGAGCTTGTAGTCGAAGCCTTTGTCGGTGATGGTCAACGCCTTGGCTGCGGCCACATCGATTGGCGTCCAGGCATCACCCGTGACACCGTTGCGCTCCTTGCCGGCAATGCGCGCTGCTTTGCTGCCCGTGCCCAGGGCCTGTATCTGCCCCTCTGCGACTACCAGTCGCACCCGGCGGCACACCTCGATGTAGAGCGGATCGAGCGCAGCAAAAGCCAGACTGCTCAAACCGTCCCAAGGCGCCAGCCAGATCAGTGCCAAACCATCTGAAGCGGCCATGCCCTGCACGCGGGCAATGTCGGCACGATGGGTGAGCAGCAATTGCAGGTCGCGGTGCCAGCGCCGGCCCCAGCCGCCGGCCGGTACCACGCCCACGGCGGGCCGGCTGGCAAAACCGCCGTTCATGCGCGAAATGCCGTAATTGCCGGCACCCAGGAAACCCTCCTGCGTCTGCAAGCTCAGCAGCGCGTAGAGCCAATCTTCCGGTGTGCTGCGCTGCATGCGCGCGGCCTTCAAGTCATGGTTCTTCGACGTGACCAGCATGTCGAGTTCGTCGGCCGCTGCGAGCTGGTTCTTCCAGTCTTTCAGATGCCCATCCGGCACTGGCGGTTGTAGAAGCGCAGGCTGATCGGCCTGTGCAACCAGGCGCCAGGGGGCTCCGTCGGGATGCGCCGGGGTCAGCGCCAGCAGGGCTGATCGCCAAGCGTCTGGCTCGGTCCACGGTTCGGTTTGTCCGGCCTGATGCAGGGCGATCGCCGCGATCTGGGTCAGGAAGGCGTGCCAGGGGTGGCGCTGGTGCGGGCGCAGCGCGGGAAAGTCGCGCACCTCGTCGTGGGCTAGCGCGACCAGCAGTTCCGGCAGGGTGGCGCTGATGCCCTCACCATCCGTCACGCGGCGGTAGTGCAGCAGGCGTTCGTCCAGCAGTGAGAAGTGTTGTCCGGTATCCGGGGCCATACGGTTCCTCCTGAGGTGAATGGGTTGGTATTAGTCGGGCAGGCGTTCCAGACCGAAGCGGCTGTAGCGGTAGCGACGTTTGCCGAGGCTGAATTCGAAGCCGCCGCTGATGGGTTGTGTCTGCTGAGGGGCAGCGTCGATTGGCAGATCCGGCGGCGCCATGTGATGTCGCAAGGCGAGCTGGCGCACCTCCAGTCCGAACGGGCCAAATAGAGGAGGCTCGAACTCGATCAGCCGGTCGGCCGCGCCCAGGCGAGTCGCTACCTTCTGCTCGGCATCCGGGAAGGCCAACCCTTCAAAAGGCTGGTCGTAAGGCAGCGCCTGCAGTTGCGCCATGGTCCGCTCGCCGCCAACCTTGCCGTCGATGTCCTGGCCCAGCTTGACCCACGCGGCGCCCAACGCCTGCTCGATCTGTCGCAGGGCTTCGGGGTGGGTGGCGCGCTCGACCAGCTCGCGGTTGTCGCGCGGGATCTGGCGGGTCGGCGCGGCATCGATCAGGCGCCGGGTGGCTTCCAGGATGCGCAGATCCGGGTAGACACCGCCGCCATCGCGCAACCGGCCCAGTCCGTGGCGCGGCTGCTTCAGGTGCGGGGCCAGATCGCCGCCGGCAGGCGTCAGTACCCAAGCCTGAGCGTGGCGGTAGCCCTCCGGACGTTCATGCTCCGGGCGGGCGTGGCGGTGCAGCCGGCCGATGCGTTGCAGCAGCACGTCCATCGGGCACAGATCGGTGATCAACAGATCGGCGTCCAGATCCAGGCTCTGCTCCAACGTCTGGGTGCCGATGACGATCCGGCCGCCTGGCTGCAGGCGCTGTTTGCCGATCTGGGTCTCGACGGCGCGGTCCAGAAGCGGCCGATCCTGTCGGCTGAAGCGGCTGTGGTGCAACGTGCCGACCGGGGTGCCGCCGCCGGCCGGGGTCAGCGTGAACAGCAGGTCCACTCGTCCAAGTGCGGTCATGGCCGCTTCGACGGCCTGCAGGGTGGAGATCGCCGCCGGTACGGTGTTGCGCACCACCAGCACACGCGCACCGGCAGCGGCCGCCTCGGTGGCCCATTGCGCAATGCGTGCCGGGTCGTCGATGGCGTCCCGTGTCTGCCAGTGCACGGCCTTTTGCTCGCCACTGGATGGCAGCGCGACCATCTTCGTGCCATCACTCAGCGCCGGGTAGGGCATGGCGCAGGCTGTGGTGAGGCTGGGCAGATGGGGCAAGGGTGGGGTGGGTCGGTCTGCATGGGCAAGCACCTGGAAGCGAGCGCGGGCGTTCGACCCCAGCGTGGCGGACAGCAACAGCGCCTGGCCACCTGCGCGCCGATGGGCACGCAACAGATGCTCCAGCAGCGCTGACATGTAGGCATCGGAGGCATGTACTTCATCGACCACCAGCAGGCTGCGTGCCAGCAGCGCATGGCGCAGATGGGCGTGCCGCACTTGCAGCGCTGCGAGCAACGCCTGGTCGATCGTGCCCACAGCGATGGTCGCGGCCAGGAAGCGCTTGGACGACTCGGCGGCCCAGCGGCGATGCGCCTGCTGCTCATCGGCTGAGTCTGACCAGAGCACTTCGAAATTGGGCAGGCGCTGCGGTTCGCTGCCATCGGCGCTGGTGTAGCCGGGCAGGGCACGAACCACGACCGGCGCGGCCACACCGCCACCCGTAGGCCACATTCGCTGCACGAAATGGCGTAGTCGTTCGTAAAGTTGGCTGGCTGCCACGCGGGTCGGTAGCGCGAAATAGAGGCTATCGACCTGCCCGGCCCTGAAAAGCTGGGCAAAACGCCATAACGCCGCTTCGGTTTTGCCGCTGCCAGTTTCGGCTTCGAGGATCAGCAGCGGCCCAAGGTCTGGCTCGCCCAGTGCTTGCTGGATCGGGCGTGGCTGAGCCACGCCGAAGGCCTCGCTGAAACTGGGCATGGCGGTTTGCAGTGCATCGTGTAGCTCGTGGGTATCGAGCCCGATGTCGTGTACGGCGCGGCGGGCGTATTCGAATGCGGTGATGGCGCGGTCTTCGCCGGGCTGGGTAAAGGCAAAGAACCGCGTGTCCGAACCCAGCCAGTCAGCCAGTTGGACCAATCCGGCAAAGAGATGGACAAACGCTGGGGAGGCCGGCAGCTCCTCGCCACCGTTGGTGAACGCGACAGGGAAGAGTTGCTGCACCCGCTGGCCAAGTTGCTGCAGCGTGGCTTGCGGGCTGTACGCGGTGCCCCCGTTGACAACGGCCGGCTGCCAGATTTTGTAATCCACGCCCGGCTGGCTTACTGCTGGCCGGCCATGGTGACTGATACTCGCCCGCAACAGGTCATCAACGGCAGCGCCCCAACTGCAGATCGCATCGACCGGGAGCTGGGCCAACAAGCCGGAATCAGAGCAGCCATCGAAAAGGTAAAGCGCCTCGCTAACGTGACCGCAGCGATTGGGCCAGCCGCGTGGCACCTCTTTGTCGAGGGGCCAGCGCTTGGCTTGAAAGCCGCTGTTGGCCTTGCCCAGATCGTGCAGGAAGACCAGCACGGCCAAGCGTTTCAGGTCGAGGTCAGTCAGATCGCGGCCGGCGGTCAGTTTGAGCGCCCGGACGACGTTTCGGCAATTGGCCAGAGCCAGAAAGCAGGCCGCGACATCCAGCATGTGGTCGGGCAGTGGATGCCAACCACCGGCTTTGCCAAGCTTTCCCCAGCTGGCTGAGTCAGGAACGGCTGGATTCGTCGGAGTTATCCGATCGCTGGCTACTTGCGAGTGCATCACTCTCCCTAATACCTATTGTTTTGAGCGCAACCTTACCCCACCACGCTCCACCCACACCTGGTAGACCGGCCAATAGTCAATGCATGGGGATCGGGGCGTGACTGATGCCGAAACGCAGAGCAAGTGCCGCCAGTCGCTTGTCCATCGACCACAGGCGGGCTCCAGGGGTCATGAGCGCCGAGGCCAGCAAGGTCAGATCGACCAGCCCGCATCCCAGCCCGTAGAGCTGTTCGCGCTCGACAAAGTCCATCACCTCGCGCCAACTGGCTTGCCGGCTGCCTTGCAGCAGACCCAGGTCGGCCAACGTGCGAACTCGCGGTGCGGGAGGCGTGCCGCAGGCCAGTTCCAGCAACACCATGGGGTGCATGAGTGCGCGGTCCTGCTCCAGCAGCCGAATCACATCCTCGTTACGTCGGCGGAAGTGATCGACCCACACCGAGGTGTCGATCAGGACGCCGCTCACGGGGCGCTGGGCAGTTCGCGCTGCCGTGGAATGTCGGGCATGTCGGGTTGGGCGGAACCGAGCGCGGCCAACCGTTTCGCGGCCTGAACCCGGACGAAGGTCTTGACCGCTTCGCGGAACAGGTCCGCCTTGTCCATGTCGGGGTCGGCCATTTCCAGGGCCTTTTGGTACAGCGCGTCATCGATCGTCACGGTGGTTCGCATGGGTGACCTTTGCATCAATTCTGATTCGATATTGCATCCAATGTGAGGCCTTGGCAATCGCTCGTGGCCGCTCTGAATCGGCAGATAGCGCAGTCGGCGGGTTTTGTCGTCCAGCACTGCGGTCTTCTGGGGCAGAGCGTTTCGATTCGCGCACAATCGCAGCCTGTAACAACAGTGGGTGGGCATTCACCCTGTGAGAGGTTCGAGATGGGACGCTGGGGGTTCGGCTGGGTGGTGAGGTTCCTGGTGCTGTTGGGCGTCGGGCTGGGCGTGTCGGTGGCCTGGGCCGGGGCGATGACACAAGACGAAGCGGCTGCGATCGGGCGCGAGGCGCAGAAGGCGGCCGTGGTCGGGCCGGCCGAGGTGCCGGTGGCTGGGCAGGGTCTGCTCAAGCTGCCCGAGGGCTACACCTGGGTGCCGCAGCCCCATGCGCAAAAGGTGCTGCACGCCATGGGCAACCCTGGCGAGGACCCCAAGCTGCAGGGCCTGATCTTCCCGCCCGAGGGTGGCGAGTGGGCCGCCATCGTCAGCTTCGAGGAGTCGGGCTACATCAAGGATGACGACGCGCGCGAGTGGAAGACCGACGAGATGCTGGAGAGCTATCGCAGCGGCACCCTGGAAGCGAACAAGGACCGCGCCGAGATGGGCATCAAGCCGATCGAGATCGTCGGCTGGGCGCAGGTGCCGGCCTATGACTCGGCCACGCATCGACTGGTCTGGGCGATGTCGACCCGCCATGTCGGCGCCGCTGCCGATGAGCCGCAGGGCGTCAACTACAACACCTTTGTGCTGGGTCGGGAGGGCTACTTCAGCCTCAACCTGATCACCGAGTTGAAGGATCTGCCGCTGCACAAGTCCGAAGCCGACCGGCTGTTGGCCGCGCTGAACTTTGACGAGGGCAAGCGCTACGGCGACTTCAACTCAGCCACCGACAAGGTGGCCGAGTACGGCCTGGCGGCGCTGGTGATCGGGGCCGCAGCCAAGAAGCTCGGGTTGCTGGCGATGCTGATGGTCTTCCTGGCCAAGTTCGGCAAGATCTTTGCGGTGGCGGCGGTGGGGGGCTGGGCGCTGTTCCGCAAGTTCTTCCGCCGTGGTGACAAGTCGGATGCGGCAGGGTCGACCGCCGCGTCGGGGGGCAGCAGTCCGCCGCCTCCCGCGGCCTGAACCATGCTCAAGCTCCTGCTGCTGTTCCTGTCCGGGGCCAAGCTGGGCAAGCTGCTGCTCAGCGGCGGCACCATGCTGATCTCGGTGGTGGTTTACGCCTTCATCTTTGGCTGGCGCTATGCGGTGGGCTTTGTGGCGCTGCTGCTGGCGCATGAGATGGGGCACTACCTGGCCGCCCGGCAGCGCGGGCTGGACGTGGGTATGCCGACCTTCATCCCCTTTGTCGGTGCCTGGATCGCCCTGAAGGACTTGCCGCACGACGCCGAGACCGAGGCCTGGATCGGGCTGGCCGGCCCGTTGCTGGGCACGATCGCTTCGGTGCTGTGCTACCTCATCGCCCGCGACAGCGGCGAGCCCTGGCTGCTGGCGGTGTCCTACGCGGGCTTCTTTCTGAATCTGTTCAACCTGATTCCGCTCTCGCCCTTCGATGGCGGACGCATCACGGCGGTGCTGTCACCGCGGGTCTGGCTGCTGGGCGTGCCGGTGCTGGGGGCGCTGTTCGTCTACCGGCCCAGCCCGATGCTGTTGCTGGTGGCGATCCTGGCCGCGCCGCAGGTGTGGAAGGCGATCACCTACCGCAAGGACAGCCTGGAGGCGCTGACCTACTACGCGGTGGGCTGGCGCACCCGGCTGGAGTACGGCTTCTACTACGTCGCGCTGACCGCCTTCCTGGCGGTGATGACGCACGACGTACACGAGATGCTGCAGTCGCTGCGCGGCACGATGCATCGATTCTGAGATCAGTCCGGCACGAAGCGATCGACCGCGTCGGTGATGATGCCGTCGACGCCCAGGTCGATCAGGCGTTCGGCATCCAGCGGCTCGTTGACGGTGTAGACCGCCGAACGCCAGCCGTTTTTGCGGACCTGCTCCAGCAGGGCGCGGTTCATCAGTCGGTGCTCGGTGATCACGGCCACGCAGTCGAGATGGCGGACCAGATCGGCCCAGCTCGACGTGAGGTTTTCGAACAGCATCGCCCGCGGAATCTCGGGGGCGATCTCCTGCACGCCAGCCAGCGCTGCGGACTCAAAGCAGCTGATCAGCGGCCAGCGTGCCAGCCCGACCTTGACCTTCGGGCCCCAAAGTCGCTTGACTTCGCGGGCCACGATCACGCCGGTGTGGTTCTCCTGGCCCGGGCCGGGCTTGAGTTCGATATTGAGCG
>DALYHR010000060.1:0-10158 GCA_031970775.1 Burkholderiaceae bacterium
ATCCGGTGGCATCGATATGAGGCGGTACGCCGACGGGATATTGGCCGAGCCAGGGATGGGTGGAACTGCTGCTGTTCATGTTGTCATTGCTCCGGATGGGGCCTGCAAGGCTGATCCCGATTGTTGGCCGACGTCGGCGGTCGCGGGCTACGGACTTCTCCTAGCCAATGGAGCCGTTAGACTGCCCGGGCCACTAGGGACAAGACTGGGCACATGAGGATGACGCGCCTTCGAATCACCGGAACCGCCGCATTGCAACAGCTGGCTTTGGGCCTGACGCTGCTGCTGTGTGGTGTTGTGGGCTGGATCGGTTCGATGGCGATGCTGTTGGCCCTGGTGCTGTTGCTGATTCTGTTGCCGGTCCTGCTGATCGGACTTGAAGTGATCTGGGCTGCCCGCTCGGGTCGGGAGCAGGCGGCGTTGATCGGCCGGGAGCCTCTGACCGACGGTCAATGGTGGCGAATCTGGCGGGATGAGTCGCTGCTGTTTCTGCGCCTGGCGCTGTGGCGGTTGCCCTTTGGCGAACGCAGCCAGGCCGACGCGCTCGGGCAGGCGGGCCAGCGCGGTGTGCTGTTCATTCATGGCTACCTCAGTCACCGAGGGCTCTGGGCTGAATGGCAGGCCGCACTGCATCGGCGTGGTCATGCCAGCCTGAGCATCAGCCTGCATCCGGCTCTGGCCTCGATCGATACCTGGGCTGTGCAGATCGAGAACGCCGTGCAGACTCTGGAGGCCAGCACCGGTCTGGCTCCGCTGGTGGTCGCCCATAGCCTGGGCGGACTGGCGCTGCGGGCCTGGTGGCGCTGGCAATGTCAGCAGGGCATCGATCCGACTCAGGCCGCCGAGCGGGTGCATTCGGTGGTGACGGTGGCCTGTCCGCATCAAGGCCTGGAAGGACCGGGTCACTGGTTCCCCGGGAGCCCCGTTCGCGAGGCCCGGTCGGGCAGCGCCTGGCTGCAGGAATTGGCAGCGGTCGAAACCGTGCTTTGGCGTTCCCGCTTTCTGTGCATCCTCAGCGACGGCGACAACATCGTCTTTCCGGTGCAGCAGGCTTTGCTGCCCGATGCACGCATCCTGAGCGTATCGGCCTGTGGGCATTTGCAGCTGCTGTTCGACAAGGCGGTGCGCCGCGAGGTGCTGCAGCTGCTGCAGGAAAGCTCCCCGGTGTGTGTCTCCCGCTTCGATCTGCCCGAGGGGGTTGAGCTGGACTTCAACTCGACGGGGGCCTTCGTTCATACCGATGTTCACAGCGAGCCGACCCGGCCCGGGGAAGGCGGGTAGGCACTTGCTCACACCCTGTTTGGGGTGTGACGAAAGGGAGAATTTCCCTTGCAATTCACAGTGCTTCTGATCCAATCGTAACAAGTTACCATTTGGATACATTTCCTGGAGATCTCCGGATGCGTTGGCTGCTGAATGTCCTCAAGGCCATGGGCCTGTTTCTGGCCCTGTTTGTTGGGGTGGCCCTGCTGCTGCCTGCCCGTCAGCATGTGGAGCGCCATCGCGACATCATGGTCGGTGCGGAGCGACTGTGGCCCTTGATTGCCGATCCGAAGCGATGGACGGCCTGGTCGCCGTGGTATGCCAAGGACCCGACCATGCGACTGCGTTACAGCGGAGCGGCCTCAGGGACCGGGGCCGAATGGAGCTGGCATAGCCGCAGCCAGGGCGAGGGACGAATGCGCTTCGAGGCGGCCGAGCCGCCTCGCCGACTCGACTACGCGTTGACCTTCGTCGAGATGGGCACTGCCGCCCGGGGGGCGTTCCGCCTTGACCCGATCGAGGGCGGGACACGGGTCACCTGGAGCTTCGACGCGGAGCTGGGCCTGAACCCGATGCTGCGCTGGATCGGCCTGGGCTTCGATCGTTTGATCGGCACCGACCTCGAGGCTGGGTTGGGTCGGCTGGCAGTGATTGCCGGAATGTAAAGCTGGCCGAGGGCGAACCCGATCAAGGCCCGCCCTGATTCCGTTTGCCAGGGGCGGCGGCTATGATCGCGGCCCGCTGCCGGGGCGCTCCTGGCTCACCCCGTTCACCCCGACCCAGGCTCGTTCCCATGTTTGGATTTACCGAAGAACAGATTACCGATTTCGGCATGACCGTCGGTGTCACCGCCTTCATCCTCTACATGCTGTTCATCATCGGCCATCTGGCCTGGGAGTCGAAGGCGGGCAAGATGGGAACTTTCATCCTGTTCGTCGTGCTGGCCTTCGGCATGCTGGGCTTCGTCGCCAAGAACGTGATCGCCTGGCTCTGGGGGATCTAAGCCGGATCGGCTTTAGAGCACGTACTTCACCATCGGATGGCTGGTCAGCGCCCGGTAGATCGTGTCGAGCTGATCGCGGCTGACGGCATGCACCGTGAGCGTCAGGCCCAGGTAATTGCCCTTGCTGCTCGGGCGCTTCTCGATCGAACCGGCCTCGAAGCGGCTGTCGTACTGCTTGACCAGGGCCGCGATGGTTTCGATGAAGCCCGGCACCTGGGGACCCATCACCTTGATCGGAAAGTCACAGGGATAGGTGATCGGGGACTGGTCGGGAGGAATGTCGTTCATGGTTCGATATCAGGATCAGGACAAGCCCGCAGGACTCCGGGAGTCTGGGGTCAGATCGACTGGTCGATCAGGGCATGTCGGTAGGCTTCGGCCAGCCGGCCATAAACCGGGCCGAGCCGGCCCCGACCGGCCCCGTGGCCGACCGGTTCACCGTCAAGGCGGGTGACGGCCAGCAGGCCTCGTCCGGCCGAGCTGAGCAGGATCTCGCTGGCCGAATTGAGTTCCGCAGCACCGATCGGGCGCATATGGCAGGCGATGCCGCAGTCCTCGGCCAGCTCGCGCAGCAGATCAATGCGCACGCCTTCGAGGGTGTGATGCGAGGGCGGCACGCCGATCAGGGCGTCTTCCAGCACGATCCAGACATTGGACAGCGAGCCCTCGGTCACGAACCGGCCGTGGCCATGCTCGCGCAGCAGGATAACTTCGGCCGCGTCGTGATCGTCGGCCAGCTGTCGGGCCATCACGTTACCCAGCAGCGAGGTCGACTTGATGTCCCCGCGCTCCCAGCGGAAATCGGGGGCAGTGATGCAGGCGACGCCGTGGTGACGCCACTCCGCGGGCGGCACCGGGAAGGGCTGGCTCATGGCAAAGACCGTGGGCTTGAGCCCCGGCAGCATCAGGTGCTGCCGCATCGCCACCCCGCGGGTGACCTGCAGATAGACCAGTTGCTCCAGCGCCTGATCGCCGTCGTCGCGGTGCTCGGCGTTGCGGCGCACCAGCTCGCGCAGCAGCGCCAGCCAGCCATCGCGATCGTGCGGGTTGGGGATACGGATTGCCGCCAGCGAGCGTTCAAGCCGCTCCATGTGCTCGTCGAAGCGGAACAGGCGGCCCTGATGGACCGGGATGACCTCGTAGACCCCATCGCCGAAGATAAAGCCCCGGTCCATCACCGAGACCTGTGCAGAGGCCAGCGGGGCCCAGGCGCCATCGAGATAGCAGGGGCTGTCGGGCAGCAGGGCGGCGGAATCGAGGGACGACGGGGAGTTCATGTCGGCATCTTCCTCAGGCAGAGGCAATGGGCAGTCGGACGGGTGAACGTGCTTCAACGGACGTATAGACGCAGACTATCCCAGATTCGCCCCAGCAGACCAGCGACGGGCACGGGTTCGAGCACCGTCACCGGAAACTCGGCCACCGGAGCGCCGCCCGCGCTGACCTTGAGGGTGCCGATGGTCTGACCCGGTTGCAGCGGAGCCAGCAACGGATCAGTGCGGGTGAGCTCGGTCTTGAGGGCCGGGGCCTGACCGTGCGGCACCAGCACGTTGATCGGTGTCAGCGACCCCAGCGGCACCTGGGCCAGGGTGCCCTTCCAGACGCGGGCGGTGGTCAGCGTCTGGCGTGCGTCGTACAGCCGCACCATGTCGAAGCTGCTGTAGCCCCAGTTGAGCAGCTTCTGGCTTTCGCTGATGCGCGAATCCTTCGAGGCCGCCCCGACCACCACCGACAGCAGCCGGCGTTGCAGGTTGGCTGTGCCGGTCGGCCGTGAGGCCGTGGCGATCAGGCAGTAGCCGGCCGCATCGGTGAAACCGGTCTTGAGGCCATCGACGCTGGGGTCGAGCCAAAGCAGGCGATTGCGGTTTTCCTGGCGGATGCCGTTGAAGGTGAACTCCTTCTGGCGGTAGTAGCGCATCTGCTCGGGGAAGTCGGCGATCAGCCGTCCGGCAATCACCGACAGCTCGCGGGCGGTGCTGACATGGCCGGGCGCTGGCAGCCCCTCGGGGTTGAGGAAGCGGGTCGCCTTGAGGCCAAAGGCCTGGGCCTGGCGGTTCATCCGCTCGACAAAACCCTCCACCGAGCCGCCGACCGCCTCGGCCAGCAGCACGCTGGCGTCGTTGCCGCTTTGAATGATCATGCCTTTGATCAGATCTTCGACCTTCACCCGGGTGCCGACCTGGATGAACATGCGCGAAGCCTCGGTCATGCCGGTGCGCCAGGCGCGCTCGGATACCGTCAGCTCCTGCTCCAGCGTCAGCTGTCGCTGCTGCAGGGCCTGGAAGACCAGATAGGCGGTCATCAGCTTGGTCAGCGAGGCCGGCTCGATCACCGTATCGGCCTCGCGGCTGGCGAGGATGCGGCCGGCACTCAGGTCGGTCAGCACATAGGCGCGGACGGCCATTTCGGGCGGCGTCGGGGTCTGGGCACGGGCGGCGAAACCGAGACCCAGGAATAGGGACAGCAGCAGGGCCTGAAGGCGGGCTCGGCCTGCGAGGGACAAGGGGTTCATGAGCGAAGGGGCGGACAAGATCGGGAGAACGGAGAGGAGCGTTGGGGATCAGCGATGCCAGCTGCGCAGGATCAGGTCGCGCAGCAGCGTGAGCTGGCCGTGAAAGAAGTGGCCGACCCCGGGCATGACGATCACCGGCAGGTTTTGCGGACGGGCCCAGTCGAGCGTGGCGCTCAGCGGCACGACCTCGTCGGCCTCGCCGTGGATCACCAGCGTATCGGCAGGCACGGCTGCCGGGATGGCGCGCTGGGTCGACGGACCGACCAGCAGCAGGCGCTCGGCCTTGTGCCCGGCCGGCAGCGCTTCAGCGGCCAGGGTGGTGACGTAGGCGCCGAACGAGAACCCGGCCAGCACCAGCGGCAGGGCCGAAACGGCGGGGTCGTCCTGATGGAAGGCACGGATCACCGCCAGCATGTCGTCGCGTTCGCCGGGGCCACCGTCATGGCTGCCGGCGGTCTGGCCGACGCCACGAAAGTTGAAGCGCACACAGCGATAACCCAGCTGACGCAGGGCGCGCACCAGCGTCTGCACCACCTTGTTGTCCATCGTGCCGCCGAACAGCGGGTGCGGGTGGGCGATTACCGCCACGCCGCGTAGCGCTGCGGCCGGCTCGTCGACGGCGCATTCGATCGGGCCGGCCGGGCCGGTACAGCTCGTCCGCCGGGTCTGGTTGTTCATGCCGAAGCCTTTCGCTGGCTTAGTGACCGACGTCGGGCGGCAGCAGCAGGCGCTCGACCACCTGACCGTTTTTCAGATGGCTGTCGACGATCTCGTCGATGTCGCTGGCATCGACAAAGGTGTACCAGGTGCCTTCCGGGTAGACCACCGCCACCGGACCGCCGGCGCAGCGATCCAGGCACCCCGCCTTGTTGACGCGCACCTGGCCGGGGCCGGAGAGCCCCTCGGTCTTCACGCGGATCTTGCAGTGCTCGAAGGCCGCTTGAGCGGCCGCGGTGCCGCAACAGGGCTGGCCGTTGTCGCGCACGTTCAGGCAGAAGAAGATGTGGTGGCGGTAGTAGCTGTCGGGGCGGGTCGGTGTGCTCATTCCGGCATTCTAGGAACTGCCGGTGATCCGACCGACGGCGATGCCAGCCGGGTCAGCAGAAACAGCAGCGCGGCGAAGGGCCAGCCCCAGCCCAGCCACTCGGCCAACCCGTGAAAGCGGATGAACCGACCTTGCTCCCAGCCCTGCAGGCTGCTGGCGAAATAAGGGTTGTCGGGAATCTGGTTGACGCCATCGATCAGCATGGTCAGCCCGATCAGTCCGAGGGCGGCGATCATCCGGCGCGGCAGCCAGGCCATCGCCGTGCCCAGCACCAGCGCCAGCATCAGGCCGGGCAGTACCGGGGCGGTGACCCAGGCCATGGCGTGATCCGGGCCGAAGTTCAGGGTGGTCGACAGCGTGGTGGCAGCGACCCCGGTCAGCACCAGCCCAACCATCAGGATCAGCCGGCGCAGGCGGCGGTGGCTCATCTCGAAGGCGACGAAGCACGGTGCCAGCGCGCCCAGTGCGATCGTGAACATTTCGGTGCCAGGCGTCAGGCCGTCCACGGCGGTGGGCTGCGGGATCCAGTCCGACCAGCGGGTGTCCTGCAGCAGATCGACGACGACGTTGCTGAGGTGGCCGAGGGCTTGTCCGACGCCCAGCGGCAGCGGCAGCGGAAACAGCAGTGCCACCGGCCACGACAGCACCAGGGCGATGCCCGCCGTGCCATGCGGCAGCAGCCAGGCATCGCGCAGGTGCTGCCAGCGCATCAGCAGGCCCCAGCGCCCGAGGATGACCGCCAGCAGCGCACCCAGGGCCGTGCCCAGACTGTTCATCGCCCAGTCGGTGCGCGAAGGCACGCGCGAAGGCAGGAAGTTCTGCGTCCACTCCATCACCAGCGATAGCAGACAGCCAGCTGCCACCGCCTTGAACCAGGCCGGCCAGAGCCGGTCGCCATTGCGTTGCCAGCCCACCGCGATCAGCAGGCCCAGCGGCAGGTAGGCCGCCAGATTGCTCCAGAGGTCGAAACGCGAGGAGGAGGGCGCAGGCAGGCGGATCAGGCTGAGCCAGTCGTGCGTGCTCGAGCGCCAGCCGCTGAAGGGATGCAGGCTGGCGTAGGCGATCAGGCCGATCCAGATCCAGGCCAGGGGCCACGCCGATGAGCGGTAGCGTTCCATGGCCGGATCATCGCGGCAGTCGGTCTGCTCCGGGGCGCGTCAGAACGGCTTGACTGCGACCAGGATCACGATGGCTGCGAACAGCAGCACCGAGACCTCGTTGTAGACCCGGTACCAGCGGTGCGTGCGCCGGTCGGTGCCGGCGACGAAGCCCTTGAGCACCCGTCCGTTGTGCAGGTGATAGATCACCACGGCGACCACCAGACTGAGCTTGGCGTGCAGCCAGCCATTACCCGGGCCGGACCACAGGCCCGACCCCAGCCAGAGCCACAGCCCGCTGCCCAGCGCGATCAGCATCAGCCCGTTGGCAAAGCGTTGCAGCTTGCCGCCCATCAGCAGCAGTCGGTCGCGCTCGGCCGTACTGCCGGCCTCGACCATCGCCAGATTGACGAAGATCCGCGGCAGGTAGAACAAGCCGGCGAACCAGCTGGCGACAAAGAGGATGTGCAGGGCCTTGACCCAGAGGTACGCCATGGACCGATCCTGCGCGGGTTACTTGGCGGCGGAAGCAGCCTCAGCGCTGCACTTTTTCAGGAAGCTCGATTTGGCCGCTCCGGCCAGCTTCTTCTCGGCCGCCTTGTCTTCACAGCTCGGTGCCTTGGCGGCGGCTGCCGGAGCCGGATTGTCCTTCTCGCACTTCTTCAGGAAGCTCGACTTGGCGGCACCGGCCAGTTTCTTCTCGGTCGCCTGCGCGTCGCAGGTCGGTGCAGCTAGAGCCTGACCGGATAGCGCGGTCAAGGCCAGAATCAGGGCGGCGGTAAGGGGCAACTTGCGCATGACGGCTCCGGTTCGAAGAGTTCAGGAGGGTTGGAGCCGCGGAGTTTGGCACAGGCCAGCCGCCTGTCCATCCGGAATTCGGAGGGTCTACAGGATGCGGCGCGGGTGAGCCAGCGCTTCGTGGGCGGCATGAAGACGGCGCACCAGCACCCGGATGAAGGCCGCATCGAACAGCTGTCGGCACGAGGTGCTGATGCTGCCCAGCGACTCGGGGGTGAAGGCGACAGTGGTGGCGGTTTCAGTGACGATCACGTCGGCGGTGCGCTGGCGCAGCTCTGGGCTTGGAGCCAGATAAGCCATCTCGCCTACCGAAGTGCCGGCGCTGAGGTGCGCGACCCGCAGGCCATCGCGATAGACCTCGACAGTGCCCTTGGCGATGATGTGAAAGGTGCGGTCGGTATCGCCGCGACGCGATAGCGCCTCGCCGGCCGCGTAGCGCTGCCAGGTGGCGCGGTGCACCACTTCCCACAGCGCGATGTCGTCGAAGTCCTGGAAGAAATCGAGTCCGCGCAGCAGCCGGAAACGCTCCGAGTCGAGCACGTAGCTGGCGTCGTCGTTGACCGGGACGGCGTGGGTACGCACCAGATCGGACAGGGCGTTGGCGAAGCTCTCCCAGTCAGCAAAGCGTTCATCGGGCTTCTTGGCCAGAGCACGCATCACCAGCGCATCCAGCGCCGGGGTCACACCGGTGCGGCGCCCGAGTAGCGAGGGCGCCTCGTCGAAGCAGACCTTGCGCATCAGCGTGGTCTGGCTGCTGCCGTCAAAGGGTGGCGCACCGGAGATGAGATGGAACAGCACGGCGCCGAGCGAGTACATGTCGGAGTGGCTGTCGAGCGTGCTGCCGTCGAGCTGTTCGGGCGACATGTAGGCCAGCGAGCCGACCCGGAAGATCTGCGTGGCTTCGGAGTGCAGGTTCAGCACGCTGCCGAAGTCGCTGATCTTGATGTCGCGGATTGCATCGCCGTCCTGGGCGACCAGGATGTTGGCCGGTTTGACATCGCGGTGGATCAGGCCCTGCCGATTGCAGTAGTTCAAGGCCATGGCGCACTTGAAGCCGATTTCGATGATCTGGTCGAGAGGCAGCAGGCAGTCCGGGCGACAGAAGCTGCGCAGCGTGGTGCCTGCGACGTACTCCATCACCAGATAGGGGCCGGCCGGGTCTTCGGTGACAGCATCGAAGATCCGCACCACGTTCGGGTGATTGAGTTGGCCGACCAGAGCGGCTTCGGAGGCAAAGAACCGTGCCGAGACCCGGTCGTTGTTGCCGCCCAGGGCCTTCATCCGTTTGATGGCTACATCCCGGTCGTTGAACGGGTCGTGGCAGCGGAACACCTCGCTGGTGGCCCCTTCGCCGAGCCTGTCCAGGATGCGGTACTTGCCGATGTGATCGGTTTCGGCCGTGACTTGCATGGTGATCCGGATTCTGTCGTCGATGTCTTGTGACAGTGTGTATCAGATCCAGCGGAAAGGCGACCCCGTCACGCAGACGCGACGCGGATGCGACGGACCCGCCCCGTAGAATCCCGCGCCATGATTCAAGCCAAGAAGGAATTGCTCGCCGCCCTGGGCGAGGTGCTGGCCGGGCTGTCGCCCGACTCCGCAGTGGTGCCCGTGTTCGAAAGCCCCAAGCAGGCTTCGCACGGCGATCTGGCCTGCACGGCCGCGATGCAGTTGGCTCGTCCGCTCAAGAAGAATCCGCGCGAGCTGGCGCAGGCTCTGGTGACAGCCTTCCAGGCTACGCCGGCGGCCCAGCGTTGGGTCGAGGCGATGGAGATCGCCGGCCCGGGCTTCATCAACATTCGGCTCAAGGCCGCTGCACGCCAGCAGGTGGTGTCGCAGGTGCTGGCCGAAGGCGAGCATTTTGGTCGTCAGCCCGCTCAGGGTCGCAAGGTGATGGTCGAGTTCGTTTCGGCCAACCCGACCGGGCCGCTGCACGTCGGCCACGGCCGCCAGGGTGCCCTGGGCGACGCGATCTGCAACCTCTACGCCACGCAGGGCTGGCAGGTGCATCGCGAGTTCTATTACAACGATGCTGGCGTACAGATCGCCACGCTGGCCAACTCGACGCAGTGCCGCCTCAAGGGCTTGAAGCCCGGCGATGCCGGCTGGCCCGAGTCGGCCTACAACGGCGACTACATCGCCGACATCGCCACCGCCTTCAGCCAGAAGGCCACCGTCAAGGCCGATGACCGCGAGTTCACCGCCTCGGGCGATCCGGACGACCTCGACTCGATCCGCCAGTTCGCCGTGGCCTATCTGCGCCACGAGCAGGATCTGGATCTGCAGGCCTTCGGCGTGCGCTTCGATCACTACTACCTGGAGTCGAGCCTCTACACCAGCGGCCGGGTTGAAGAAGCGGTCAAGAAGCTCAGCGACGCCGGCAAGACCTTCGAGGACGGCGGCGCGCTGTGGCTGCGCTCCACCGACTACGGCGACGACA
>DALYHR010000061.1:0-10109 GCA_031970775.1 Burkholderiaceae bacterium
GCAGCGCCGGCGGCCAGACCGTGGTCATGCAAGTGGATGTAGAGCTGGCGCAGCTCCCTTTCGACCTGCGACAGCACTTCCAGCGGCAGGGGCTGGCCTTCGTCGTCGGTAACCCGTGCTTCCAGCGCCAGCGATAGGGCATGGCCGGCGGCGCGCCAGGCGTTAAAGGGCTGCTCGGATTCGGCGGTCTGCGGCACGTCGAAAGACAAGGAGAACTCGCCAATCACCGCCTGCTTGGGGTCGTCGGACATGGCGGCCTGCGGGTCAAACTGCAGCGACAGCACCGGCGGAGCACCCTCTTCGCGGCTGGGCATCACCATCCGACCCGGAGTGCTACCCGGCACAAAGCCATGGCGGGCCGCCTGCGCCTGCACCAGCGCCACCGGCCAGGGGGTCTGCGCGCTCTTGAGCCGCATGATCAGCTGGGCATCAAGGTGCCCGGCGAAGGTGTCGAGTTCGCGGCCTCGGGCGACCACGACCAGCATGTCGGGGAAATCAGTGGCCGCGCCGACGACATCGGCAAAGGTCTGAATCTTCTGGACGAACTCGGAGTATTCGATTTCGTTGAGTGCGCCGTGTCGGTTGGCCATCTGCACCCCGGCACGCAGTTCGCGATACGAATCGGCCGGTTGAAGAGTCTCCCACTGCCGCGTGCTGGCATTGCAGCCCTCGATCAGGAAAGGCTTGCTGCCGGCGCGCCGGCTGGGCGGCAGATGGGGGATCACCTCGCCGCCGAGCAGCGGCGCATCGAGTTGCAGGATCGCAATGGCATCGATGAGTGGGTCCAGTCGGGGCGAGCTGGGGTGATGACGACGGCCGTTGACCGCCGCCGATAGTGCCGTCATCGGCATAGCGGGCTCGGTGGCCGCTTCAGGCTGCACGACCTCGGGGGCCAGAGGCTCATGCAGCAAGCCGTGCGCCGAGCCTTCGGGGTCCAGCCGGGGCTCCAGCATCGGGGTGGCGAGACGTCCGGACTGACTGATCCGGCTGGCACGACGCGACAGCCAGGCCGCATGCACAAACAGCACGGCCAGCAGGGAAAGGCCAAGCACCGCCAGCCCGATCTGCAAGGAATTCATCCGCTCGACCCGTAATTCCGAGAATGTCTCAATCCAGGGGAAGGGGGTAACGCCACCGCGCTGCCCCCGCGAGGGCGGAATGATGCCTCAGCGGACCCCCGCATTCCGGGGTCCGGGTTGCGGGTTTCCAGGCGGGCAGCGGCATACGCCACGGACTGGGACGAAAAGACCCGCCCCCTGCTCAGGCCGCCGCCCTGAGCCCATCAGCTCTGCTGCTCTTGCGCCTGGGCGGCTTCCTGAGCAGCGATCTCGGCCTTGATGGCGACCATATCCAGGCTGGCAACCTGAGTCAGCAACTGTTCGAGCTGGCCGGCCGACAGCGCGCCGGCCTGGTTGTACAGCAGCACCTGCTCGCGAAAGACCATCAGCGTCGGAATCGAGCGGATGTTGAGAGCGCCGGCGAGCTGCTGCTCCACTTCGGTGTTGACCTTGCCGAACACCACACCGCTGTGCTTCTCGGACGCTGCCTCGAAAGTCGGGGCAAAGCTGCGGCAAGGGCCGCACCACGGTGCCCAGAAATCGATCACCACGGTCTGGGTGGCCGAAGCCGCGATGGCCTGATTGAAGGATTCGATGTTGAGTTCCTGAACAGCCATGGGGCTTTCTCCTTGGGATCCTTGGAAGGGGGTGACAGGCACCGGGAAGATTCATTAGGCCACAAAATACCCCCGGGGCCATCCGAGGGCGAGTGGAGTGTGGCGAGTCAGGGCCGGTGACTGATCGGCCAGACCGGCAGCGTGCGGCCTGAATCCGCCGTGTGATGCTGGCGGCTGCGTGCCTCACGCATCAGCACCGTCGGGAAACTCACCGGCAGCGTGTCGGGGAAGTCACGGCTGTAGTGCAGGCCGCGGCTTTCGTGACGCATCAGGGCCGAGCGCACGATCAATTCGGCGCACTCCAGCAGGTTGCGCAGCTCCAGCAGATCACGGTTAACGCGGAAGTTGGCGTAGTAGTCGTCCACCTCGGCGCGCAGCAGGTGGATGCGGTGCAGCGCGCGCTCCAGGCGACGGGTGGTGCGCACGATGCCGACGTAGTTCCACATCACCAGCCGCAGCTCGTCCCAGTTCTGTGAGATCACCACCTGCTCGTCGGCATCTTCCACCTGGCTTTCGTCCCAGGCCGGCAGGGCCGGCTGCGAGCGCAGGGGCAGATCAAGGATGTGGCCGGCGCAGGTCTGACCGAGCACCACGCATTCCAGCAGTGAGTTGCTGGCCAGCCGGTTGGCACCATGCAGCCCGGTGTAGGTCGTCTCGCCCACCGCGTACAGCCCCGGCAGGTCGGTGCGGCCGTGCAGGTCGGTGACCACCCCGCCGCAGGTGTAGTGCGCCGCCGGCACCACCGGGATCGGCTGCTTGGCGATATCGATGCCCAGCGCCAGACAGCGGGCGTAGATGTTGGGGAAGTGCTCCTTCAGGAAGGCTTCGCCCAGGTGGGTGGCATCGAGCCAGACGTGATCCAGCCCGTGCTTTTTCATCTCGAAGTCGATGGCGCGTGCGACCACGTCGCGCGGTGCAAGCTCGGCGCGGGCGTCATGCGCCGGCATGAAGCGGGTACCGTCGGGCAGCTTGAGCAGGCCGCCCTCACCGCGCAGGGCTTCGGTGATCAGGAAGCTGCGGTCCTGCGGGTGATACAGGCAGGTCGGGTGGAACTGGATGAATTCCATGTTGCCGACTCGGCAGCCGGCGCGCCATGCCATCGCAATGCCGTCGCCCGTAGAGGTTTCGGGGTTGCTGGTGTAGCGATAGACCTTGCCGACCCCGCCGCTGGCCAGCACCACGGCGCGAGCGGCCAGGGTTTCGATGCGACCGCTGGCGATATCCAGGGCATAGACCCCGTAGCAGCGCGAGGGCTCTTCACGGCGCAGCAGGCGTGAGGTAATCAGATCGACCGCCATCCAGGGGTGGCGCAACTCGATGTTGGGATGTCGGGCCACTTCGGCCAGCAGCGCCTCATGGATCGCCCGACCGGTGGCGTCAGCGGCATGGGCAATGCGCCGCACCGTATGGCCGCCTTCACGGGTCAGGTGCAGGCCCAGCGGCCCGGCAGGGTCCGGTGAGAATGGCACACCGCGCTGCACCAGCCATTCGATCGCGGCGGCGCTGCGCTCAGCGATGAAGCGGGCGGTGTGCTCATCGACCAGCCCGGCCCCTGCATCTTGCGTGTCACGCACATGGCTCTCGACGCTGTCGTCATCCTGATCGAAGACCCCGACGATGCCGCCCTGCGCCCAGGCCGTCGCCGCTTCATCCAGATTGCGCTTGGCCAGCACGATCACCCGGCAGGTTTGTGCCAGTTGCAGGGCCACGGTCAGACCGGCCAGACCGGCGCCGATCACGACCACGGGCAACGAGGCTTCTACAGGGCCGCCCGGTTGCTCGGGAGTCACAGCGGGATGGCTTTCGGCATTCATTTGAGTAGTCGCAGGCCGGTGCGGCCTTCATCTTTCGGACAAGGCATGGATGATAGGATGGATCACTATCTTTCCGGCCACTTGACCTGTGTCCGGGCCGGAACCTTGGGGACGACATGGAGCGACGAACGGATGTCAGCAGAGCTGCCGGGGTACCTACCCTGACAGAGCGCCCGTCTGCGTCCGCCCAGGCCCGTCGCCCCGACCCGGAAGGGGCTGCCACTCAGTTCGTTCGCAGCCCGGACGACTATCTGCAAAACGGGGCCGAGATCGGCCGTGCCGTCGGCAACAACACCCGCGAGATCTTTGTCGCCAGTGACGCGGGCGAAGCCCTGCAGATTCTGTTCGAGCGCATCCACCCGATTCATCTGGTCATTCATGACGTGCTGGCCACCAAGGCCTCACGCAAAACCCTGGCCGGTATCGCTGCCGGGCAGGACCGCAGCGTCTCTCAGCTGGTGATCCGTCGCCAAGGCAGCGGCACCACGCTGGCCCGCGTCGAGTATGTGTGCCCCACCGGCGGTGAAGGCGCCAAGGATCTTCGCCTGTACTCCAGCGACGTCGATGCCGACTCCAACACCCGCTACAGCATCGCCCGCGCGCTGATGCGCCATGCCCGACTAGCGGTGTTGATCGTCGGCAATCTGCCAATTCACGCCATCGCCGAAGAGCTCAAACTGCTGCGCGAGCATCTGGCGCAGAACTCCAATGCCGGAAACTGGCATTGCCGCGACATGCTGGTCATGCCGCTGGCCAATACGCCGGGGCTGGCTGATCTGGTGCGCGATCTCTCGGCCGACACCTGCATCGAAGTCACCGTCACCCCACCGGTCACCCGCCCGGCGGACGTCTGGCCGCTGCTCAGTGCCGCCTGGAACCGCCATCAGGCCTCCAACGGCGACAGCGACAACAAGGTCTGGCTCGACTCCGTGCCGGACGAGTCCTCACAGCATGACCCGATCGCCGGACCCGTCACCCGCCCGCCAGTGCATGTCGGGCTGACCCCCGGGTCGCTGTCGCAGCCCTCCGATCCGATGAGTCAGTTCATCCTGACGCTGGCAGCTCGCCCCGGGGTGATGGGGTGCTGTCTGTTCGAGGTCGCATCGAGCCGGGTTCTGGCCAGCGACGGCGGACTGTACGCCGGCACCGATCTGGCCCGGCGCGGCACTCTGCTGTTGAGCGCTGCGATGAACGGCCGCAAGCAGCTCGGACTCAACCCGCGCCTGAGCGAGCTGGTGATCTCGGGCGATGAGGAATCCAACGGCCTGCGCACCCTCGGCACTCATCACGAATGGGCCGTGCACGTGATCTTCAACCCGGGCGAGACCGAATGGCCCGCCCTTCGGCCCTGGATCCAGGCCCTCGACACCAATCTGCTGCGCAGCCCGGTGATCTGAAGGCCCGGCCGGGGTTCAGAACGCCCCGCCTACCGGCTGCGCCCGTCCACCGGCACCCGCTCGATCGTCGAGAGGTCCAGCCCCTCCAGACAGCGCACGTTGACCGCCGCCGTCGCGCTGCCGTCCGGCGCGGTGCCAAAGCCAAAGGGCGCACAGCCGCAGGTCGGGCAGAAGTGGTGCCGGATCGCGTGGCGGTTGAACAGATAGGTCGACATCTCGGACTCGGGCGTTTTCAGGTGCACCTGATCGCGCTTTTTGAACCACAGCAGATAGCCCTTGCGGCTGCAATGGCTGCAATTGCAGTCAAACACCTTCTGGATATCGCCGACTTCGCCTTCAACCTCGAAGGCGATGCGGCCGCAGTGACAGCTTCCGGAAATCATGAGCGTCCCTCCTGAATCGCCACCGAGCGTGGCCCGGGCATTGTGAACCGCCTCAGAATGCCGCCACCATGCCCCACACGCCCCATTTAGTCCCGCCCGCCACCGACCGACTCCAGCGCCTGAAGGTGCTCGGGGCCGGCATCTTCAGCCTGATTCTGGCGCTGGGTGTGGCCCGCTTTGCCTACACGCCGCTGCTGCCGCTGATGCAACAACAGGCCGGCCTGGGGCTGGCCGAAGGGGGCTGGCTAGCGTCGATCAATTACGCCGGCTACCTCAGCGGTGCGCTGATTGCCGCGCTGATCAGCGATCTGCAGCTCAAGGACCGCCTGTACCGCCTCGGCATGGTCGTCGCCGTCGGCTCCACGCTGCTGATGGGGCTGAGCACCGATCTGTGGGTCTGGGCGCTGGCGCGCTATCTGGCCGGGCTGTCGAGCGCGGCCTCGATGCTGCTGGGCACCGGGCTGATCCTGCACTGGCTGATCCGCCACAACCACCGCTCCGAGCTGGGCATTCATTTCACCGGCGTCGGGCTGGGCATCGTCGGCTGTTCGGTGGCGGTGATGGTCATGACCCCGGCGGGGCTGGACTGGCGGCAGCAGTGGCTGAGCTTTACCGCCCTGGCCGCCCTGCTGGCTGTGCCGGCGCTGCGCTGGCTGCCCCGGCCGGACTTAAGCGGTCTGACCGCTTCAGGCCAGAAGCTGGTCGACCGTCCGCCCGGGGCGCTGTTCATGCGGCTGTTCATGGCCTCGTACTTTTGCGCCGGCGTGGGCTTTGTGATCAGCACCACCTTCATCGTCGCCATCGTCAACCACCTGCCGGGCATGTCGGGTCAGGGCAATCTGGTCTTTCTGACCATCGGCCTCGGCGCCGGCCCGGCCTGCATCGTCTGGGATCTGGTGGCCCGCCGCATCGGCTCGCTCAATGCGCTGATCCTGGCCTCGGGGCTACAGATTCTCGGCACCCTGCTGCCGGTGCTGGGCTTCGGGCTGCCCGGCGCGCTGCTGGGGGCGCTGCTGTTCGGCGGCACCTTCATCGGCATGGTCAGCCTGGTGCTGACGATGGCCGGGCGTTACTTCCCGACCCGGCCGGCCAAGATGATGGGCAAGATGACCCTGTCCTACGGCGCAGCGCAGATCCTCGCCCCGGCCATCACCGGCACGCTGGCCACCCGGCTGGGCAGCTACGAATCGGGGCTGTGGATGGCCGCCGTGGCGCTGGCGGTGGGCACTGCGCTGCTGATCGGGCTCAAGGGGCTGGAGGACAAGGCCTGAGTGGGCCTGAGTGAGTGACAGCGCGGGGGACTGCCTAGAATCGCTGCCTTCCTTTTTTCGCAGCCGCCGCCCTCATGCAGCTCCCTTCCCTCACCCTCGGCAAACGCTTTACCCTGCCGCGCCCGGTCGGGGCAGCCGATGCGCTGCTGATCGCGCAGTTGCAGCAATCCCGCAAGGGCTTGGGCGTGGTGTTCTGCGCCGAACCGGCCGACGTGACCCGGCTGGCCGAGGAACTGCCGTTTTTTGCGCCAGGGCTGCGCGTGGCTGTCTTCCCGGACTGGGAAACCCTGCCCTACGACACCTTCAGCCCGCATCAGGACCTGATCTCCGAGCGGCTGGCCACGCTGTGGCGCATTCGGCAAGGGCAGGTCGATCTGCTGCTGCTGCCGGCCACCACCGCGCTGACCCGGCTGGCGCCGCCCTCTTTTCTGGCGGCCACCACCTTTCAGTTCCGCCAGGGCCAGAAGCTCGACGAGGCGGGGCTCAAGGCACAGCTGACCCTGGCCGGCTACAGCCACGTCACCCAGGTGGTCTCGCCCGGCGAATACGCGGTGCGCGGCGGGCTGATCGACCTGTATCCGATGGGCTCGGACTGCCCCTACCGGCTCGATTTGTTCGACGACGAGATCGATTCGATCCGCACCTTCGACCCCGATTCGCAGCGCAGTCTGGAGCCGGTCCAGGAGCTGCGGCTGCTGCCTGGCCATGAGTTCCCGACCGACGAGGCCGCGCGACAGGCTTTCCGGGCGCGCTGGCGCGAGCGCATCGAGGGCGACCCGTCGCGGGCGCGGCCCTACAAGGACATGGCCTCCGGGGTGCTGACCCCCGGCATCGAGTACTACCTGCCGCTGTTCTTCGAGCAGACCGCGACGATCTTCGACTACCTCGGGACACTCGAAAAGCCCGGCGGCCGGGCCACCGTGGTGCTGCATGGCGAAGTCGATGCCGCCTTGCAGGCCTTCCGCACCGAAACCCGCGAGCGCCACAAGTTCCTCAGCCACGACCCGGAGCGGCCGATCCTGCCGCCGGAAGAGCTCTTCCTCAGCCCGGAGGCTTTCTTCGAGCGCTGCAACGAGCAGGCGCAGCTGTCGCTGCGCGGGCAGGCTGCGGCAGACAGCGCTGCGGAGGTCTGGGCGACCCGACTGCCCGATCTGGCGGTCGAGCGCGGTGGCACCGACCCGCTGCACCGGCTCGAAGCCCATCTGGAGCACCTGCGCACCGATCCGCGCCTGCCGAACTTACCGAATCTGCCGAGGGTGCTGATCGTGGCCGAGAGCGCCGGCCGGCGCGAAAGCCTGCTGGAGCTGCTGCGCGAGCACCGGCTGGAGCCGCCGGTGGTCGAGTCGCTGGCGGAGTTCGAGCGTCAGGGCTCGCTGCGCTACGCGATCACCGTCGCGCCCTTGAGCGCTGGCTTCCACTGGGTCGAGGCCGGGTTGCAGCTGGTCACCGAGACCGAGCTGTTCGACACCCCGCCGGTGATCCGGCGCCGCCGCAAGCAGGAAGCCACCAGCGACGTTGAAGCGCTGATCAAGGATCTCTCCGAGCTAAGGATCGGCGACCCGGTGGTCCATGCCAACCACGGCATCGGCCGTTATCGCGGGCTGGTCAATCTGGCGATTGGCGCCACACCGCAGGACACCTCGGAGTTCCTCCACCTCGAATACGCCGATGCCGCCACGCTGTATGTGCCGGTCTCGCAGCTGCAGCTGATCAGCCGCTACACCGGGGTCAGCCCCGAGGAAGCCCCGCTGCACAAGCTGGGTTCAGGCCAGTGGGAAAAGGCGCGGCGCAAGGCAGCCGAGCAGGTGCGCGACGCCGCGGCCGAGCTGCTCAACCTCTACGCCCGCCGCGCCGCGCGCGAAGGCTTTGCCTTCCGCTACACCGCGCAGGACTACGACGCCTTTGCCGCCAGCTTTGGCTTCGAGGAAACCCCCGATCAGGCCGCCGCGATCCACGCGGTGATTCAGGACATGGTCAGCCCGCGGCCGATGGACCGGCTGGTCTGCGGCGATGTGGGTTTTGGCAAGACCGAAGTGGCGCTGCGCGCGGCGTTTGTTGCAGTCAGCGGCGGCCGGCAGGTCGCCTTTCTGGCGCCGACCACCCTGCTGGCCGAGCAGCACTTCCAGACCCTGTCCGACCGCTTTGCGCAGTGGCCGGTGAAGATCGCCGAGATGAGCCGCTTTCGCTCGCCCAAGGAGGTCAAGGCGGCGATGGCCGGACTGGCCGACGGCACCATCGACATCGTGGTCGGCACCCACAAGCTGCTCAGCCCCGACGTGAAGTTCAAGGATCTGGGCCTGCTGATCATCGACGAGGAACACCGCTTCGGCGTGCGCCACAAGGAGCAGATGAAGGCGCTGCGCGCCGAAGTCGATGTGCTCACACTCACTGCCACGCCGATTCCGCGCACGCTGGGCATGGCGCTCGAAGGCCTGCGCGACCTCTCCGTGATCGCCACCGCGCCGCAGCGCCGCCTGGCGATCAAGACCTTCGTGCGCAACGAGAACAAGGGCGCGATCCGCGAGGCGGTGCTGCGTGAGTTGAAGCGCGGCGGTCAGGTCTACTTCCTGCACAACGAAGTCGAGACGATCGAGAACCGCCGGCAGAACCTCGAAGAGCTGCTGCCCGAGGCGCGCATCGCCGTCGCCCACGGCCAGATGCCCGAGCGCGAGCTGGAGCGGGTGATGCGCGACTTCACTGCGCAGCGCCACAACCTGCTGCTGTGCTCGACCATCATCGAGACCGGCATCGACGTGCCCTCGGCCAACACCATCGTCATCTCCCGAGCCGACAAGTTCGGTCTGGCGCAGCTGCATCAGCTGCGCGGCCGGGTCGGGCGCAGTCACCATCAGGCCTACGCCTATCTGCTGGTGCCCGACGTGGAAGGTCTGACCAAGCAGGCGGCGCAGCGGCTGGAGGCGATCCAGAGCATGGAGGAGCTGGGCAGCGGCTTTTATCTGGCGATGCACGATCTGGAGATCCGCGGCGCCGGTGAAGTGCTGGGCGACAGCCAGAGCGGCAACATCATGGAAGTCGGCTTCCAGCTCTACAACGAGATGCTGGCCGAAGCGGTGCGGGCGCTCAAGTCGGGCCGCGAACCCGATCTGCTCTCGCCCACCGGCTTCTTCGGCGGCACCACTGAAGTCAATCTCCACGCCCCGGCCCTGCTGCCCGACAGCTACTGCGCCGACGTGCAGGTGCGGCTCAACCTCTACAAGCGCCTCTCAGGCGCCGAGAAGCTCGACCGCATCGACGCGCTGCTGGAGGAATGCGTCGACCGCTTCGGCAAGCTGCCCGCTCAAGCGCAGACCCTGTTCGACCTGCACCGGCTGCGCGTGCAGGCCCGGCCCTACGGCATCCAGAAGATCGAAGCCACCCCGGCGGTCATCACCATCGCCTTCCGCCCCAACGCCCCGATCGACCCGATGCGCATCGTCGAGATGGTGCAAAAGAACCGCCACATCAAGCTCGCCGGCAACGACAAGCTGCGCATCGAGCGCGCCTGGGCCTCGCCGCGCGACCGCGTGCAGCAGGTGCTGGAAGTGCTGCGGGGGCTGGGCAAGCCGGCG